>JBPCPZ010000157.1:0-6893 GCA_050998655.1 Actinomycetota bacterium | reverse complement strand
GGTCGGGACGGTGGGGTCGGGCGGGGCCGGGGGTCGGGGGCCGGGAGTGACCGCCCCTCGGCCTGGGGGGCCCGGGGCGGAGGGGGTGGATCGCCCTAAGTGGGCTTTCAGCCACCGAATTGGTGGTCAAAAGCACAACTTGGGCGAATGACCACTTCGGGCACCGGGAGAGGGGCTGGGACTCGGTGCGGGGCTGGTGGAAGACGGACCGGCGGGACCAGGGGCGGGGCCCCTTCCCCATAGCGCCGCTTCGGCAGTGGTCCACGTGCGACAGTCGCACCTCAGCCACCGGTTTGTGTGGTCCACGTGCGACAGTCGCTCTCAGCCGCCCCTGCAAGCCGGGACCAAATGTTTGGAGTCTGGACATTCAGGGAAACAGGTGCACAATCTACCTTGAAGAACTTCCCCGACCGGGGGCCCGTGACGCCCTCAGGAGGTACAGCCTTATGGGTATAGGAGTGGGCCTGTTTCTGGTGGCCCTCGGAGCCATTCTGACCTTTGCGGTCGAGATCGACGCCTCGGGCCTCGACCTCGACGTCGTGGGCGTGATCCTCATGGTGGTCGGCGGTATCGGCCTCATCCTCTCAGCGTTGTTCTGGAGCAACTTCTCTCCCTACCGTAGAGGTGGCGAGCGCACAGTCGTCCGCGATCGCGAGGTGCTGTAGAAGCCGCTCTTCAGGCGGCGCGCCCGGCGAGCTTTCGGACAATGGAGTCCTCGATCTCCACGGCTCTGTACTTGGGTATGCCGCCGGAGATGATCGAGAACTCGGCCCACGCTCCCCGCCGACTCAGCCACACCCAACCGGACAGCGCCGACGCGTCGATCAAGGTTCCGGTCTTGGCTCTCACGCGCACTCCTGCGAGGCGGTTCTCGAGCGTGCCTCTGCCTGGGGACGCCAGAGTGTGACGCAGGGCAGTGGACCACGGCTTGGTCGCCGCGTCCTGCAGCAGGCGAATTAGACCTCGCGCCGACATTCGGTCGGCGTGTGACAGACCCGAAGAGTCGTGAGCGGTGACACGCACATCGGCTCTGCGAGCGTAGGACTCGAGCACCAGCGCTCCTCTTGCGATGGATCCCTGAGGCCCTCGTACGGCCGCCCCGAGCGCTTTGCCCAGGACCTCGGCGAAGAAGTTGGACGAGGTCACGTTCATGTGGCTCATCAGCTTCGACAGCGGCGCCGAGGACACCTCGGCGACGGGGGCGAGGCCCGCCGGAGCGGCCCCTGCCCCCGGCCTGCCTCCGACGCCGACCCCCAGT
Source organism: Actinomycetota bacterium (assembly GCA_050998655.1). GTDB lineage: Bacteria > Actinomycetota > CADDZG01 > CADDZG01 > WHSQ01 > JACDAL01. Next base: position 5,635 of record JBPCPZ010000157.1, on the reverse strand, counting down.
TCTTCGAGCCGCTCAGTGAGGGCGCGGGCCAGGCGCTTCTCGGGGTGTCTTATGTAATGTCCTCGGGCGATGTTGCCGTTTAGCGTCAGCGCGGTCGGCAGGCCCACGTAGTAGGCGCGGTAGTAAGCACGCCAGCCCGGGGCGTCCCAGTCGTGCTTGAAGTAGCCGGTCCCGCCCATGACCCGGCCCCCGATCTCGTTGATGCCGGCGGCCGCGATCGCCTTAGCCAGCCGGCCCACGTATGTTGGTCGCACCAGCAGGGAGCGGGCATGGGGCAGATAGCTGCTCAGAGTCGGGTCACCGCGCCCGCTGATCCAGAGGTTGCCGTGCACCTTACCGCCGTCGACGGGAGCGGAACGGGCCCGGGTCCGGATGCGATGGTGAGGGCCGAACCGTTCGAGCAAAGCCATCGAAAGCAAGAGCTTCTGGTTCGACGCCGGCCGCCTCATGATGCGGGCATGGTGGTTGTAGATCTGGCTGCCGTCGAGCGAAACGGCAACTCCGATGTTCTTGTGGGCAACGAGCCGGTCGAGACGCCGCTTCCACCGGGGTCTGGTGATTGCGACGGCGGGGGCAGACTTGTGCCGGCGTTGCTGCGGAGCCGTAGCCGGGACCGGCGCCGTCCTGGCCCGCTCACCTCGAGTGCGAGCCGCCCCCCGCCCGGCCACCGCCGACTCGTAAATGGGATGCGTAACCGCGGGAAGGGCAATCGAGGCGACAAGGGCGCCGGCCAGCGCGAGTTTCATGCCCCGTGGAGGGGTGAGCACTCGCGTGAGAAAACGAGGGGGCCGGGGGGGCAAGGCTTCCTTTCCTGTTCACCGCTTGGCGACGGCTACTTTGAGCGCCGATCGGCAAAGGCTATCCCACTTTGGCCCAGTTTCAGGAAGAAAACGGTCACCCAGCGTCGTCGAAAAGAGTCCCTTCTCGAACGAAGAGGCACAACTGACCGGGAATCTGGGCACTATTCTGCGGGCGATCGAGGGCTACTGCGAGACGGTGATAGCCCTGCTCACGAGCAAGCTGGAGGGCCCGGCGCGAGGCGCGCTCCCGCTCCGCCTCGTAGCGTTTCTCCGCTGCACGGACGGCCTCGTCCACCAGCTCCGATTCCCACAGGGGCCGTTCTTGGCTCATCTATCCTCCTGGCTCACCCTTTGATGCCTTCACATAGCGTCGCGGGACTTTGGAGTATGGGGCAGTCAGAGGAGGAACCTGCGGATTTGGACCGAGCCTCGACCAACTGGACCACGGGGCGCGACAAGGCCCCGAACTTGTCGGGGCCTTGTCGCCTTGTCCGCCTTCCCCCGCGGTCGGCGGCTCCACCATCCCCCGCGTTCGCGCGTACTCCGGGACGGCCTGCAGCGGTAGGCTCTTGGCGCGCCCAGCCGGAAAGCCGCTCCAGTGTTGGAAGATCTTACCTGGGCGCGGCGACCGCTGCAATGGGGTTTGCTGTGTAGGGACCGGCCGTAAGTCCAGCTCCGGGAGGACGCGCCGGCCTCGGCCCAAGCAGAACACCGCTGACCGACCCAAATGCAGCTCTGTGCCACAAAAGGTACGGAATCCGACCCCAATGCAGCACAAAGCTACCTGGGGGATCGGGCCCTCGGGCGGGCCCTCCGCCGATTCGGAGGTCGTGGGAGGCGAGAGGCGCACAGAACTGGCGTCTGACGAGGAAGTGTCAAAGCCCCCTTGTAGGTTGACTGCATGGATTCCACCAGCTCTGGCCCGCGCTCCAACCGAGCGGCGCCCCCACTTGACGAAGCCCAATTACGGGTCCGCGCGCACCGCTCCGGGCCCTTGCTGGTCCTGGGTAGCCCTGGAACCGGCAAGACCACAGTCATTGAAGAGCGCTTCGCGGCCCTGGCCACCGGCTCCTGTGCCCCCGACCGCATTCTCGTGCTGGTGAACGACCGCGATCACAAGATGGGCCTTCGGGACCGCCTGACGCGGCGCCTGCTGATCGACGAGGGGATGGCTGCCCTGATCGAGGTGCCGGTCTACACCTGGTACGGGCTGGCACATCACCTGGTCAGCCGCCATTACCGCGACCTCGGTTATCCCGAGGCGCCTGTTCTGCTCACCGGTCCCGAACAGTGGGGCGATGTGCGCGACGCGCTGGCGTCGGAAAACGAGCTCAACTGGCCCAACTTCAGAGGTCTGCTCCGCAGCGAGGGGTTCGTGGACGAAGTCGTCGACTTCTGCATTCGGGCCGAACAACAGCTGCTGGCCGAATCCGACCTGCGTTCGCTGGTCGAACAGCGCCCCGAGTACGCCGAGGTGGTCGAGTTCTACCGCAAGCGGCGACGGCGGCTTCGGAGCAGCTCGCGCATCGACTACCCCAGGCTCCTGGAGGATGCGGGATGGCTCTTGGCGAACGTCGAGCCCATTCGGCAATCGCTGGAGCATCGCTTCGTTCATGTGCTCGTGGACGACGCCCACGAGCTGGCCCCCGTGCAGCAGCGGCTGTTGTCTTTTCTCACCTCCGATCTGACATCGGGGGAGACCCAAAGCAGACGCTCTCTAGTGGTGGCGGCGGACCCGGACTCCTGCATCGAGACCTTTAGAGGAGCCGACCCGGCGTGGCTCGGGAGCTTCTCCGACCAGTTCGGGGCGCATGAGACGGTGGTGCTCGAGACCTCCTACCGGCTCAGTGAAGATCTCGGTACCCGCTCGCGGCGTGTTGCCGAGGTGCTGGGAGACGCTCCTCACCGAGCCGGGAAGTATTGCGGCGCGGCGACGCTCGAGGCGGCCTCCTATCCGAGCCTCGCCCAAGAGCTCGAGGGGGTGGCTCGCACCCTCCGACAAGCGCACCTGCGTGACGGAGTCCCTTACGACGACATGGCGGTCCTGTTGAGCTCGCCGCACGGGATGCTCGCCCCGCTCGAACGAGCGCTTCAGGCGGTCGAGGTGCCCTACTCCGTCTCCATTCCGGATCGTTCCCTCGAGCGCGAGCCGTCGGTTGCCGCCTTTCGGTGTCTCGCCCGCTACGCGCTGGAGGATGACGCGGAGGCGCTCGACGACCTGCTGCGTTCCCCGATGGTCGGGCTCGAAGAGGCCGCGGTCAGAGACCTCGATCGGGCGGCGTTTCTCCGCCAAGTCTCACTGGGCGAGCTCCTCGAAGACCTCCCCGGCGAGGTAAGCGAACCCGTACGAGCTCGCATCTCGAACCTGTTGCAGCTCAAAGAGGTGCTCCGTTCCCGTCGTGACGCCCCCGCAGATCAGGCCTTCTGGGCGGTGTGGGAGGAGGCTAGTTTCTACCGGACCCTCGAACGGAGGGCACAACGCGACCCCGACGACCCCTCCCACCGGGATCTCGACGCACTCGTGGCGTTCGCTCGTGCGCTGGGCAGGTTCATCGAACGTCGGCGCGGCTCGGGCACCTTGATGGACTACTTGGGCGCCATCGGGCGGGCAGATTTTGGGGCCGACCCGTGGTTGCCGCGCGATCGGAAGAGGCGCGGAGTCGAGATCCTGTCATTCCATCGCTCCAAGGGCAAGCAGTGGTCGATCGTGTGCGTAAGTGGCTGCATCGAAGGCTCGATCCCCAAAGGGCGCCGGGCACGTGGGATGTTCGACATCCTCGGAGCGGACGCCCCCCAGGCCGCCGACGACGCCGAAGACCGGCGAGTGTTCTACGTCGCGCTGACTCGGGCCACGAAGCGCTGTCTTGTGACCACCTCTCCGGGCCCCACTCGCCGGGGCCGGCCCAGTCGCTATCTGGGTGAAATCATGGATTCCGTCCCCGAGGCGGTGCCGCCTTCGGGAGCCGAGCCGCTCACCTTCACCGAGGCCGCGGGGCGCCTGAGGCGAACACTGGCCGATCTATCCGCTCCCTCCTCCGAGCGAATGGCCGCGCTGGGAGCTCTGGCGCGGGTGCGAGAGCTCGATCCCTCGTGCGCGGCAGCCGACCCGAGACAGTGGTGGTGGCGCTGGGACTGGACCGAGGGATCCGTGGCGGTCACCCGCAGGAGGGCGGAAGAGGGAACCGGGGCGGAGGGAACCGCTAAGGAGGGATCAGGTGCCGAGGGTTCGCCTCCGGAGGGATCGCCCAAGCTCAGGACAAGCTACTCACGCATCTCCCAGTACGACAACTGCCCCCTCGCCTACCTCTTCTCGGTCGTGCTGGGCCTCGATCCCGACACCTCACACAACATGGCGTTCGGAAGCTGGATTCACCAGATCTTCGAGGACTGCGAGAAGGCTCCCTCCGTTGAAGAGCAAGCCCGCGGACGGCGCCGGCTCCACAACAAGGAAGCCGCGCTGGCTCGGTTCGAAGAGGTCTTCGACCCTCAGGTGTTCCCTAACCGCGCCATAGCCCGGCAGTTCCACCGCGACGGTGTCGTGATGATCGAGCGTTATTGCACGCACCTGTCGCCGGGCACCTCCCTTCTTGCCGAGCACGCCTTCGAAATCGACCACGACGGCAACATCATCCGAGGCCGCATCGACCGCGTCGACCGCAAGGGCCAGGGGATCGTGGTGGCCGACTACAAGACCTCCCGCAGCGCCATCTCGACTAAGGAAGTGCCCGACTCACTGCAACTCGCCATCTACTACCTGGCGGCGACCAGGGACCCCGAGCTGGTGGCGCGGGGAGAGCCCGTGAGCATGCAGCTCATCTATCCCGCCTCGATGTCCAGGGGGGATGTCACCAGACGCTGTCAGACTCCGGAGCAGGCGCAAGTGGTGCTCGAGCGTCTACCGGGGCTTATCGAAGGCGTGCTCGGCGAGGAGTTCGAGCCCAGCCCCGAGGCCAATTGTCGTTGGTGCAAGTTCAAGCCCCTCTGCCCCCTGTGGCCTGAGGGCCGGGAAGCGGCCTCATGACAGGCAAGGCCGGTCCCGGAGTGCTCGCCGCGCTCGGCGGTTTCGAGCCCACCGACGAACAGTGGAACGCAATTCGGCATCCCTTGGAACCCCTCTATCTGATCGCCGGAGCGGGCTCGGGCAAGACCGCAATCATGGCTGCCCGCATGGTCTGGGCGGTGGAGGAATGCGGCTACCAGGTCTCCCAGCTGCTCGGTCTCTCCTTCTCCAATAAGGCCGCCGGCGAATTGAGCCGGCGAATCGTGGCCGCTCTGGAAGCCCTCGACGGTGACCTCTCCGTCCCCATCGAGCCGATGGTGCAGACCTATCACTCCTTTGCCGCCGCGATCGTGCGAGACAACGGCATTCTCGTCGGCATCGAGAGCGAAGCCGCGTTGCTGACCGTGGCGCAGCAATGGCAGCTCGTGCTGTCCTGCCTCGACGACTTGCCCGTTTTCGATGCGCTCGAGCTGCGCTCTACCGGGGGGGTCGTGAGGGCGACGCTGGGTCTTGCCAACTCCCTTGCGGACCACGTGGTTAGCCCGGCCGACGTCGAGGCAGCATCGGACGCAATGATGTCCCCGGGTTCAGGCTATTCGGACGACGTCGTCGAAACTGCCGCCAAGCGCAGGGAATTGTGCCGTGTGGTGGCGGCTTACCAGAAGGCCAAGTCACGCCATGCGCGCATCGATTTCGGGGATCAGATAACCAAGGCGGTCGAGATACTGGAAGCCCACCCCGCAGTGCGCGACCTCTATCGCTCCCGCTGGCCCGTGGTATTGCTCGATGAGTACCAGGACACCAACGTCGCGCAGCGGCGGCTGATGCAGGCGTT
>JBPCPZ010000088.1:0-6196 GCA_050998655.1 Actinomycetota bacterium | reverse complement strand
GCAAGCTCAGCTCTCACCGACTCTTGCAAAACCAGCCCCGGTGAGCGCGCCCCCCGTTGATAAACTCACCTATCGTTGATCTCGCGGCGGCGGAAGCAGGACTCGACGTGGTCGTTGACCATGCCCACCGCCTGCATCAACGCGTAGCAGATCGTCGGGCCCACGAAACGGAAGCCGCGGCGCTTGAGCTCCCGGCTCATCGCCCGCGAAACTTCGGTTTCGGTAGGCACCTCGGTAAGCGATCGAGGCGCCTGATCGCTCGCGTCACCGGACAAACCCCATAAGAACCGGTCCAGGGAACCAAGCTCCGCCTGGATCTCCAGGGTGGCGCGCGCATTGCCCAGCGCGGATTCGATCTTGCGCCGGTTGCGGACGATGCTCGCATCACCGAGCAACCGCTGGATATCCTCGCCGTCGAACGACGCCACCGAGGCGGGATCGAAGCCGCAAAAGGCCCGCCTGTAACCCTCCCGCTTAGCGAGGATGGTCGACCACGAGAGACCCGCCTGCGCGCCCTCAAGCACCAACATCTCGAACAGGTGCCGGTCGTCGTGTGAGGGCACGCCCCATTCCTCGTCGTGGTAGGTGAGGTACAAGGGGTCGCCCTCCCGAGCCCACTCGCAGCGCGACCTCGCCTTCGAGGCGGCTTTCACCGGGGGAAGGGACCAAAAAGACCCAGAGTGTGGCGCGCGCCACAGCTCTGGGCTCCGGCCGGCGCTCTGATGGGGAGTAAGCGGTCCCCCAGAGAGGAGCCGAAGTGGAGAAGCTCAGCCTCAAGCCCGAAGATGCGATCGAGAACCTCGTAAAGATCGTTGGCGGTGTCGACGCCGAGATCGTTCTTGTCACATGTATCGACGACAACGGCGATATCGGCGAAAGCGAGTGTTTCGCATCCAACACTCAGCCCAAGAACGCGATTCCGATCGACCATCTCTTCTATCTACCCGAGCAGATCGGAGCAACCGCCGTCATGCTCACGTCCAACTCCAGCGGGCCGCTCCCAGAGCTGCACGACTGCGATGTCGAGTTCACCCGTCGCGTCATCAAAGCCGGCCGCAAGCGGGCAATCACAGTCTGGGATCACATCCTGGTCGAGGGAGGCCAGTTTCGGGCCATGAGTCAATGCACCGACCTGTGGAACACTTGAGGGTACCTCAAGCCTCGAGGCTGAGCCCGAGCCGGGTCGCCAGCCTTCGCCACAGACGCTGTGCTCGGTGACCCTTGGCGCCGCCGACCTCGGCGGCGAGCTCTGAGAGGACGGCAATTGCAGAGGGTGTGTCGAGATCGGAATCAAGGGCGTGATCGAACCGCGCCCGCAACGGGGCCGGTTCCATCTCTTCTGGTTGTCCACGATCGACGGCCAGGTGCGCCGCCTGAGACAGTTCTGAGGCTGCCACTGCCCACGACTGCAGCTCCTGTTCGTCGAAGTCAAAGACCGAACGGTAGTGAACAGACAACAGATAGAGGCGCAGCGCATCGGCCGGGTAGAGTTGCAACAGATCTCGCACGAAGACCATGTTCCCGTCGGACTTGGACATCTTCTGCCCGCCGAGGTGGACCATCGCGACGTGAACCCAGAAACGCACGAACGGCCGCAGCCCCGTCACCGCCTCTGCTTGCGCGATCTCGGCTTCGTGATGCGGGAAAGTGAGATCGCCGCCGCCGCCGTGAATATCGATCTGCCGGCCCAGATGCTTGATGGCAAGGGTCGAACACTCGATGTGCCAGCCGGGACGGCCCGGCCCCCATGGGCTCTCCCACCGGGGACCAGGCTCCTCGATACGCCGCCACAGCAGAACATCCAAAGGGTCTCTCTTTCTATCGTCGCCCACGGTGCTGCCGTCCTGATGCGCCTCGATATCGAGCATCTGTGCGCGATCGAGCCTGCTCAGCTCTCCGTAGGTAGCCACATCGGCGATGCTCATGAAGACATCGCCGCCTATCCGGTAGGCATGCCCGGTTGCGAGCAGACGACGAATGAGCTCTTGCATCTCTGGGATCGCCTCCGTCGCGCGTGGATATGCCCGAGCCGGGATCATCCCCAGCGCCGCCACGTCCTCCATGTAGACGCCCGTGTAGCGATCCCCCAGTTCCTCATAGGGTTCATTGAGCTGCGCCGCGCGGGCGATGATCGAGTCGTCGACATCGGTGATGTTCTGAATGTAATGGACTCTCAAACCCTTGCTCATGAGATGGCGGATCAGGACATCGAAGACAATATAAGTGCGAGCATGACCCACGTGAGTTGTGTCGTAGGGAGTGACCCCGCAGACGTAGAGAGAAACCTCTTTGGAAGAGGTGAACTCTTCGAGCCGGCCCCCGAGTGTGTTGAACAGTCGTATGGCGGGCGCGGGCGCGGGCGCGGCCCCTACCACGCCGGCGGATCGCTTGCGGGAAAAGACTCGATCGAGGCTTCGTCGACCAGCTCGTCGTCCGTCAACACATCATCGGCGCCAGGTCGCAGCTCTGCGCCGCAGGACCGGCACCGCTGGGGATCGACGCGTGAGCCCAGAACACAGAACTCGTTGCCCTCGGGGTCTGCGAGCACCACCCAGGGCGCATCCTTCTTCTGTCCGACATCGGCGCGGGTGGCCCCCAGCGACAGGAGTCTGGAAACCTCCGCGTCTCGATCACGATCGACGGGGCTGACATCGATGTGCAGGCGGTTCTTGATGGTCTTCGGCTCGGGCACCTCGGCAAAGACCAGGCTCGGCCCATAGGGGCCGGAGACTTCCACCAGACCCGCTTCGTGTGCGGCCACGGAGTAACCGAGGACTTCAGCCCAGAAATGAGCCACGCGCTCGGCGTCCTCGCAGTCGATACTCAGCTCGGTGAACAGGCTTGCCATCGTCGGCCCATTGTCCCCGCGCGAATGGGGGCCGCGCAACGCGTACCCGAAGCGGAGGTTTATGGGACGCAGCCATTTTTAGGGGCGCCAGAGTACCGAAAACGGTATCGAGAAGCGCTCAAAACGCGGGTGTCAGCGCAGGAACTGGGACTGGGCCCGATCGGCCAGGACCCGGCCCCCTGTTTGGCACTGCGGGCAATAGATCATCTCGTAGCTCTCGAAGCTCACCCGAGCGAGCGAGAAACCACAGCGGGGGCAGGGTTCGCCGGCGTGACCGTGGACCGTGAAGCGACCCTGGATCTTGGTAGGCAGGCCCCCGGTGCGCTTGCGCTCGGACTCGAGCCCCCGGTTCAGAACCTTGGCGATCGCCTCTTGCAGTGAACGTCGCTCCTCCGCCGTGAGCTTCGTCAGCGTGGTGTAGGGGGACAGGCGCGCGGCGTGAAGGATGTCGTCGGTGTAGCCACGACCGATGCCGGCAACCGTTCTCTGGTCCCTCAGCAGCGTGATCAAGCGCCGGCGGTCGGCCCCGGTGGCCACGAAGTCGGCGAAGTCCTCGGATAGGGCCTCGTGGCCGAGCCCGGCCAGCGGCCCGTCGTTGCCCTCGGCGAGAATCCACCAGCCCGCCTTGCGGTGACTGCCGTATTCTTTGATGAGGACCGAGGGCCGTTGGTCGAAGTTGACGCGCACGACCGCCCCCTTGGGGCGAGTTCTCTTGGGCGGGCTCTCGACGTCCACTCGGCCCCCCTGAGACAGATGCACGAGCATGCGCAGGTCCCCGAGATCGAAGACGAGGTACTTGCCCCTGCGGGTGACGGCTCGCACGACCTTGCCGGCCACCTCGCTCGGCGCCGGCTGAAAAGTCTTGAGTCCCGAGATCGCAAGCGGGGTCACGCCCTCGAGCGTCGCGCCACCAACGAGCTCGTCCAGCCGCTCGGCGAGCGCCTGCATCTCTGGCATCTCCGGCATGGGCTAAGCCTAGAACCACGAGCGAGACGGCGCTGATGCGATAGTGAGCGCATGCCCGTATTGGAAGCTCACGGTTTGGTCAAGCGCTTCGCCTCGACGGTGGCAGTGGCGGGAGTGAGCCTGACTGTGGAACCGGCAGAGCGAGTCGCCTTGCTCGGCCCCAACGGGGCCGGCAAGACCACGACGCTCATGATGCTGCTCGGCGTAATTACCCCCGATGACGGCTGGGTGGAGGTCTGCGGTCACAGGCTGCCGAACGGGCGCTCGCAGGCTCTGGCGCAGGTCGGCTTCTCGGCGGGCTACATGCCTCTGGCCGAGCGCCTGAAGGTTCACGAGTTCCTGAGAACCTACGGCGAGCTCTACGGGCTCAGCGAAACTTCGGCGCGTATCAAGGAGAACCTTGACCGCTTCAGGATCGGGCACCTCGCGGAGACGATGTGCACCCAGCTCTCCTCTGGACAGCGCACGCTGGTGGGAATGGTCAAGGCGACGTTGCACGAGCCTCGTCTGCTGGTGCTCGATGAGCCGACCGCATCGCTGGATCCCGAAGTCGCCCAGAGGGTCCGAACGGGCCTCCAGGATCTGTGCCGCGAACAGGGCACCGCGTTACTCATTACAAGCCACAACATGATCGAGATCGAGAGGCTGTGCGAGCGCGTCGTATTCCTGTCCGGAGGCAGGGTGGTCGCTGATGATGAGCCGGGTGCCATCGCCGCTCGCTACGGTCACCAAGATCTCGAGGAGACCTTCTTGTTTCTTGCGTCGCAGTCCGAGCGCGAGCCTGCTCCGCAGGAAACGGACCGGATGCCCTGAAGACTCGTTGACTGAGCCATGAGCTGGATCCGCATACGGGCAGTGGCCCGCCGCCACTTCTACGTTTTAAAGCGCAGCCCCCACCGGCTTTTCGACGTCACCGTGTGGCCCCTGGTGGACGTTCTGCTGTTCGGATCCATCGGAGTGTTCGTGTCCGGCGGCAGCGGCGGAGGCTCTGCTTTCGCCTATCTGCTCGGCGGCATCATCCTGTGGCACGTCGTCTATCAGTCCCAGATCGCGCTCTCGACCGGCTTTCTGGAAGAGACGTGGTCCAGAAACCTCCTCAACCTGATGGTCTCCCCGCTTACCGAAGCCGAGTACGCCTGTGGCGTCGCCCTGTTCGGGATGATGAAGCTCGTTATGGGAGTCGCGCTCACGGCCCTGCTCGCATTGATTGCATACGCCTTCAACGTGCTCGAGGCGGGCCTTGCGTTGGTGCCGATCATCGCCATCCTCTTGATCGTCGGCTGGGCCATCGCGCTGTTCGTGATCGGGATCGTCTTTCGCTTCGGCTCGGGTGCGGAAGCGCTGGCGTGGGGAATCCTCTTCGCCGTCATGCCGCTCTCGGGGGTCTTCTATCCGATCGATGCACTTCCGGAGGTCCTGCATCCCATAGCGGTGGCTCTGCCCACCACTCATGCGTTCACGGCGATGCGCGCAGTGCTCGACGGGAACGCGCTGCCGTGGTCCGAGATCGGCATCGCGGCGCTGAGTGCCGCGGTGTTGAGTGCGGGCGCGCTTGTTTTCGTGGCGAGGATGATGGCTCTGTTTCGGCGGCGGGGCTACATCTCCCGCTACTCGTGAGCGGCCCGGCTAGAGGGAGCCTTGGGGGCTCGCCCTGCGACTGTCGCACCCCACCACAGCCCCGGTGGCTCACGTGCTCACAGATCCCTGCTCTGAACGAACCCCTCGAGCACGTACTACTCTTGTAGTAATGGGGTCACGCCGCAGGTCGCCGAGGCTCTCCCCGACCGCCGCGATAGCGGCTGCCTTCGGGCTGCTCGTGCTCGCCGCAGCGGCGGCTCCCGAGGGGCTCGACTGGCTTCGAGGCTCCGGCTCCGAGGCGGTGATCGTCCTGCCCGACGTCCCCGACGCATTCGCCTACTTGATCATTTTCTTCATGCTGTCGGTCGCCGGCCTCTACTGCTACCTGCTCCTGACCAGCGCGCGCAAGCGACCGGAGCGGCAGGTCGCGCCGATGGGCCCGCGCGTGGCGCTGCTGATCCTGTTGCTGGCGGCGTGGGCCCTGCTCCCTCCGGTGCAGGACGCGGTACGCGAGACCTTGGAGGCGCTTCGCCGCGATCCACCCAACGAGCGGAGCGGATCCGACGCCGACCCCGGCGATCGCCTCCGCCAAGAGTCGTCTCAGACCCTCGGTTACGCCCTTACCGCCCTGCTCGCGGTCGCGATTCTCGGCGTGGGGGCCGGGGTGGTATGGGTTCTTCGAGAGGACCCGGAAACGGAGGATAAAGGGCCACCGGCCCCCCCTTTGCTGGCCGCGGGCGTGGAGCTTTCGATCACAGACCTCGAGCGCATCGCCGAGCCTCGCGCTGCGATTCTCGCCTGCTA
>JBPCPZ010000119.1:0-20650 GCA_050998655.1 Actinomycetota bacterium | reverse complement strand
GATCTCAGACGCGGTCTTCAAGGCTCTCAGCGCCGATCTCGAAAGCACTTCAGTGTTCACTTGACATACAGAGGTGCCTTTTTCGGGCCGCCGCCCGCAGGATCTCGTTGTCCATCGTGAGCTCGCCAATCTTTCGTTCAGCTTCCCTCAGCCTTCGATCCTCCGGTTGCAGTGGTCTCGCCTTGAGCCCCTCGATGCCGCCGGCCAGGAACTCGTCGCGCCACGCCTGCAGGCGGTGTGCCTCGACCCGCAGCTCCCTGCTCAGCTCGTCGAGGCTCTCGCCGCGCAGCAGCCGCACTACGGCGTCTGCCTTCTTCCTCGCCGACCAGCGGCCTTCCCTCGATGGTTCCTCGCGCTTCCGTGTCGCCACCGCTGCCCTCCCTGTTCCCACGGACTACCTCCTCCGCGGACCATCATCATGTCCGCTTATCGGGTGTCCAGGGAAATCGGGTGCGGTGGACTCCCTCTAGTCCCAAGTTCCCACCGAGGGTGGCCCACTGATGCAAGGCGACCCTTATCACCACGGGGCCAAGGAACATGCCCCCGAGGGGGGCCTATCGCCTCTTGATCCGTCTCCGGTAGACCTCCCATATCAACGCGGTTGCTTCCTGAAGGACCCCCTCCCGCTCTCCGGACGCGTCGATGACGCGCAGGTTCGGCACTCGGCCCTCGAGCGTGAGGTAGTCGCGGCGGCGGCCTTCGAGAACCGCGACACTGTGCTCCCCACTCCGGCGATAGAGAATCTCTGCGGGAGCGTCGAGCAGCAGCACGAGGTCGGGCGCGGGACAAAGACGGCCCAGCAGCTGGCGGCGGATCTTCTTGACTGCACTCAACTGCCTGCTGGGCGGCAGCATCGCATCGTAGATGTAGCGATCGAATACGACGAGGCGGCCGCGGCTCCGATGATAGCGACCGGTGAGATAACGACGATACTGCCGGAATATACGTGCCGTCCCGAAGGCCTTGACGCGATATCTGGTCTTCGACCCGCTGGCCTTTGTCAGGCCCATGTAGACGGAGCGAACAGGGCCGGGGAAAGTCCCCTCGAGTCCCGCCGCGAGCGTCGATTTGCCCCCGCCATCAGGGGCGAGCAGGGCCACCGATACACCGCGTCTGGGCACGAGGAGGGCACGCGTGAAGACCCTCAGCAGCCGGTTGACGGCCTTCCGCCGCTGAACTGCCGGCCACTGGCGTCGCGCCCACGCCGCCGAGATCGGCCTGCCCAGGCTCTCGAGTGTTTCCCACCGCCCCAGGCGCAGAGACTCGACGACCCTGGCGGTGGTCCAGCCCGGAGGGGCGAAGGTCGCCACGATCCGGCGAGCAGGACCTGTCCCGTCCGCCTCCGAGACCAGTTCCTGAAGACTGGCGCGGTGGTGCGCGGCGAAATAGCCCTTGTCGACGAGACAGTGGAGCAGCAAGGTCCACATTGCGTCGTCGGCATCGAGCACTGCTAGACCACCAGAGCTTCGGCGCCTCGCCAAACAGGGGTGGCCGAGGCCTGATTCGAGCTCGTGCATTGCCCCAAAGCAAAGCTCTGTTACGACGTCGAGCCTTACGAAACTTCCAGTGTCCTGATGGTATGCGACGAAGAAGAGATGCGGCCCCCGGCCCCATGCGGGCAGATGGACAAAGCCCAGATTATCGAGGCTTGCCCGGGCGACCTCGCCGTGTTGCTGCGCTATGAGCAGGTCGACGTCATCGGGGCGGTGGAGCAGGGTTTCGCCTCGGAGCAGGCACCAGCGCACACCCTGCTGCTCGAGAGCCTCGAAAACCTCCGCGAGGAGCGGATGGAGATCGGCCGTTGGCGGCGCGGGCGATTCGCCCCCGGAGCCCGATAAGGTCATCCTCGAGCGACCGGGTCGACCTCGGAGCCGTCCGTGACGGCGCGGTAAGCAGATGTAAAGCCGTCAGTCATGGCCGCGGCCGAGAACTTCTCCTCGACGCGTTGACGACCCGCGTCCGCAAAAGGTTTCAAATCGATCCCTAGAGCATTCACTATCGCTTCTGCCAGCGCCCTCGGAGAACCCGGCGGGACGGTCCACCCCGTGATGCCGTTCTGAACCAGCTCTGGGGTCCCGGCTACGCCCGTCGCCACCACTGCGCACCCGGCGGCCATCGCCTCGATCACAGCAGACGGGAATCCCTCGAATCGGGATGGGAGCACGAACAACGAGCAGCGGGACAGCAGGCTGGGAATGTCGCTTCGCTCCCCGAGCAGGAAGACGTGGTTCAGCAGTCCCAAGGAGCGGATCTGACGGTCTAGTTCAGCGCGTGTGGGCCCGTCGCCCGCGATCACGAAGCGGACGTCATCTCGCTGAGCTCGCACCGCCTGCGCGGCCTCGACAAGGTCGTCCAGGCCTTTCTGCGGATGCAGGCGAGCAACCGTGAGGCAGATCGCATCCCGCTCACCGATACCGTAGGAGCTGAGATCGGCCGGCGGGGCCCCGGTCCAGGACTCGAGCTGGAGTCCGTCGTAGACGACTTGGACACGGCCGGCCGGGATGTTGAAGGCAGACTGAGTGTTGGTTGCGACGGCCTGAGCATTTGCGATGAACAGCCGCACGGCGCTCCTCGTAGAGCGCAGTAGCAACATGGTGGCGTTGCCCAGGCGGGGACCCAGCCGGACGAGGCAGTCGTCTGGATAGAGGTTAACGATGTTATTGATCACGGGTATGCCGGACCCTGCTGCGAACCGGCCGAGCAGGTCGGCTCTGACGGTCCTGGTGTGCACGACGCTCGGCCGCCACGATCGCAAGAGCCGGATGAACGCGGTTACCCCCGAGGGGTCTGCCATTGCCCTCATGCGGAGGTTTACGACATCAACTCCGCTCGCTCGGGCCTCTTCGATAAGAGGAGAGAGCTCCGGACCGTGAGTGGCGACGAGAAGAGTCTCCACTCCGCGCGCACGCAGTTGCTGCGCCAGAGTGGTCATTACTCTGCCGGGACCGGATCCGTCCAACGGCGAGACCATGAGCATGACGCGGAGGCTCACGTTAGTGCTCCCACCGGAGATAACGGTCCATGTCCAAGGCGATGGTCGGAGGTCATCCCTTTTCTCTAGACCCTATCTAACGGCGGGATTGTAGCCCGAGACGGCGTTCTCCAAGAGGTCCTCTCGAGACCCGGGCGCCAGCGGTTGGAAGTAGAGCTTGTGACCTTCCGGAGTCTGGCGTCCAAAGAAGACGCCACGGCCGTCTGGAGACCATGCGGGATGAAAGTCTGCCACGTCGTTATCGGTGATCTGTCGCGCTTCGTCGCCCAAGGCCACAACGAAGATCTCCTTGTCTCCATCGATGTTTCTGTCAAACACCAACGCGCTGCCGTCGGGGGACCATTCAGGGGCAAGGTCGTCGACCGTGTTGTTTGTGACCTTGATGGGCCTTTCGGCGCCGGCGGCGTCCACGATATAGATCTCGAAATCCCCATCCGTCCGGCTCGCGAACACGATCCTCTCCCCATCGGGGGACCACGCCGGTTGTCTGTCTTGCGCGCCGTTGTCTAATAGTTTGCGAGGTTCACCACTTGGCAGGTCGAGGACGAAAATGTCGAAGTCGTCGTCGAGGTTGCTTGCGAAGGCAATGCGTCGTCCGTCGGGTGAGAAGTCGGGAGCGTAATCGTCGGAATCGTTGTTGGTTACATCCACCGGACTCTTGTCTTCACGATCGAAGACGAAGATGTCGAGTCGCCCTCCCACGTCTGCCGAATAGGCCAGTCTCGTGCCGTCGGAAGAGAAGTCAGGTCGCTGCTGCTCAGTGCCGCTCAACGCCAGTGGAATCGGGTTTTCTCCGGGAAGCGCGAGGAGATGAATCTGGGGCACTCCTGAGACATCTCGCAAGAACGCAACCTCCTCGGCGTCGCCGAACTGCTGCGCCGATAGGGGCGACGAACTGGAAGAAGCGGCGGCTGCGAACGGAACGGACCGCTCGGAGTCATTGGATAGCGCGGATGCCAGAAGCAGGGCCGCCAGCGCGAGGGCCACCAAGGCGAACAGCGCCAGGCCGATATGGGCCACGCGGAGCTGAGTCTGCGCGCCCTCCGTCCGGAGCATGGCCACTGCCAGATCGTCCCGTGGAGAAAGGTCGGGAGCGCGTTTGGTTGTCCAGATTGGGACAACACCGGTGTCGGCGTCGGCGAAGGGAGACACGGTTGGCTGGAGCCCGGGTTCGGGAGAGCCTGTAACAGGCTCGATCCCGGAATTCGATGCCGGAGGGCCGGTCTCGGTTTCAGGCTCGGCCACAGTGGATGCAGCCGCAGGTTCGTTCTCGGATTGAGGAGGGGCAGTGATCTCGAGGTTCGGGTAGGTGGGGGTGCGATGCGACGGGAGGGTCGGGCTGTCCAGGCGGGCGGCAGCAGGTTCGAGCTCTTTCTCCGTTCCCGGGGTGTCTCGAAACCCAACAATCTGCTCGTGCGGGAAGGCCAACTCGACCTGGTCGGGCGGCACCTCGTCCTGAGAGCTTCGCCTCTTCCAGGGCCGGCTGGGCGCGATTGTCACCGACCACACATAGAGAACCCCCGCTAGGAGCCAAAAATGGAACTGGAAGACGCCCTTACCGAGGTTGTTGCTGAAGTAACTGACCAGGACATAGCCGAGGGTCAAGCCCATCAGGGCTCGTGGGGCATCCTCCCGTCCGGCGCCTGCCCGCCGCCCCAGCAGCACGATCGATACCATTACTGCACCAAAGCAGGCGATACCCACGAGTCCGGCCTCGACCAGGCTTCTAAGGTAGTCGTTGTGGGCGTTGTGCCCAACGGAGACCGATGTGCCACCAAACCCAACCCCCAACAGCGGGCGTTGGCGCCACAGCTCGAGGCCATCCCCCCAAATCTCCACTCGCCCGGTAAGCGATGTGCGATTAGCGTTCTCTCCTTGTCGTTCCCTTCCGTCCGTGCTTGCTGACGCTCCCGTCAAGATTTGAGTGCCACGACTGCCCACCTGCGGTGCGGCCACCAGCACAATCGCTGTAACAACCACGGCGGTGATCAGGATCTTGCGCTGTCGTATGCCGACCACCAGCACCAGTATGGCGAGCGCGGCCACAGAGTTGCGCGACAGGGTGAGGAATACCGAGGCAAACGCCGCTAGAGACAGTACGTCAAGCAGTGAACGGGCCCTGTCCGAAACCTGCCCTCGAAGCGCCCACGCAGCCGCCAGGACGGTCACGAGGTAGAAGCCGTACGTATTGGGATCCACGAACACCGACTGGACTCGACTCCAGCCTTGATACTCGTTTAGCTCGGTTCCCCCAGTGAGTATCTGGCCGAGTCCGACGGCGATCGGTACGACAGAGCCCACCGCGATTCCTATGAGCAGAAGGCGTAGCCTTCGTGCATCAGGCGGGTCGGCGACCAGCAGGAGATAGACGCTGTAGGCGGAAGCGAACTTGAGAATGTCGCGGGCTCCCAACGTCGCCTCCGGAGAGTAAAGGAGGCTGAAGCCGGCCAACCCCAGAAACACCAGCACAGGGACAACCGTGGGAGCGCGCCAGAAATGGGCCAGTTCGCCCGCCCGCGCCTTGCTCGCGAGGTACCACAGCACCCCGCCGAAGAAGCCGAGCGTCAGGATGTCACCGGGTCCAAGCGCTAGCCCCCCGACGTTCGCCGCAGGGAGCAGATAGCTCCCCTCGAGGGTCGCCCGGCCGAATGCCAGTCCCAGGAGCGCGCCCTGAAGATTCGCCCGCATCGGTAACAAGAAAACAAGGCCCAGCACCCCCGCCACGATCAGGGCGGGAGGGACGAATGATGCCGCAGCCACCGCCACCAGGGCAGCAACCGCCGCCCCGGCGACGGGGACGGCCCGGGGGAGTCGTGGCTTGGTTCGACTAACCGCTTGACTAATCGACATAACCCAGGCCCCGCAGCTGTTCCAGAACGGCTGCTTCTTCGTCGACGCTGTAGGGCTCTTCGGAGGAGCCCGACACCTCGGAGTCGAGTTTCACAGACACACGCACGGCATCACCCTGCGCCGGCACCAGGGAGTGACCGTCGAGCCCGTCGACCTCCAGCCCGAGCAGGGCCAGGAGGGTGGGAGCGATGTCCGGGGCTTTGCCGGCAATGCGAGCCGGGGAGCGCGGAGCGCGGAGCGCGACTATTCCCTCCGACGCGTGCGTGCCCCACGGAAGCTCTGTTCGCGACACCCAGGGCGTGGCTGCATGCAGCCCGTTGTGCAGCCCCACCGACTCATCCGCCATCTCGCACAGAAGGTCGGGGGCCTCGTGGACGTACGGTCCCTGGTATGCCTCCTCACGCCTGGTCACGGTCTTCACGGCCGGTTCCCCGGAGGGGGTCCGTTGCCCCTCGAGCAGGGCAATGACCTGTCGGCGAAGGGCCTCATCCGCCGCGTCGGCGAGTCTGACGCCGCCCTCATAAGGCAGCGCGGTCCACACCCTGGCGCTCTTCGCTGCTCCCGAACCGGCCGCCCTGTCCCGGATCCGCCGCTGCAGCCCTCTGGGGGCGAGCCGGGCGGCCTTGGATCTTCCTGCCCGTGCCACCAGGCGGTGGGCTCGCCCGAGGCCGGCCCCTTCCATCAGCCCGGCCTCTGCCAATGCCACATCGAAGAACAGGTCTGCGTTGAGAGGCCCGAAGCCGTGGTCAGAGCACAGCACCACAGACGTATCCGGGGGTATTGCACTAAGAAGCTCGCCGATGGCGTCGTCGAGCGCGATCACCGACGCCAGGGCGTCCCTCCGGACACGATCTGCCTTGCGGGTGTCGTAGTGGGGGGATCCCGGTACGAGATATTTCCACCACGGATGTCCTAGGCGGTCGGGGAGGACGAACACGACGGCAAAGAGATCCCATTCGAGGTCGGAGGCGAGCCACGCCGCCGCGCGCCCACGTGCCCTTGTCATGTCCG
Source organism: Actinomycetota bacterium (assembly GCA_050998655.1). Lineage (GTDB taxonomy): Bacteria > Actinomycetota > CADDZG01 > CADDZG01 > WHSQ01 > JACDAL01. Next base: position 13,797 of record JBPCPZ010000119.1, on the reverse strand, counting down.
CAAGCCGGCCCAGCGTGCTCGAGGGCTCTCGGGCGCCTTCGGCCACCGGGACGTCGAGGATGTAGCCGAAATCGTCCAGACGGGCGGCGAGGGAGGCGGGATGGGTGAACTGCGCCGTCGGCGGGGCGGGCATCCCGGACACCACGGCTCCCTCGATCGGGCGAGGCGGATGGGTCATGGGGACGTTGAGGACGACCGAGCGGCCCCCCGCCTCGCCTACGTAATCCCAAATCCTCGGCGCCCCCACTTTCTGATCCGACGCGGGGCGACCGTCTTTGTCCGTGAATCCGAACAAGCCGTGCCGCCCCGGACCCACTCCGGTGGTGATGCTCGTCCAGGCAGGGGCGGTATAAGCGGGAAATGTTGACCAGAGCGGACCGGTAGAGCATTGCTCCAGGAATGCGGTCAGGTTGGGAGTGTTGTCGGCGACCAGTGGGGCGCGCAGGAAGGCGCTCGATAGACCGTCAATCCCGAGCATGAGGCTTCGTCTAGCGGCCACTTGCCGTCACTGCTGCCTCGTAGGGGAAGGAGCCCGGCGGATCAAGATGAAGAGCCTCGAGAACTCAGCGCGTACCGCGCTGCTCCATGCAACCAAACCAAAATGCCCCTCAAAAATCCTCCATCAATCTTGAACCTGACTTCGGCGGGCTCTCAGCAATATCGGTGGGTTCGAGCTGAGCCCAATGTCCCATTGTCTCGGAATCGGACCGAGGCAAACCCAGCGACCATCCCCAGGTGCACGATAGCGCAATCGAGATCAAATTTCCCCGTTTTTTGGTAAAGTCGACCGGTTTTTGGTAGAGTCATGGGCGGCAGACGAATATGGGGAGGACGAGAGGCCGCAGCTCCGTTGGGGAGTTGGTGTCACTCTGCCTAATTTTCGCAGATGGGGTTTGCAATGAATAACGGACAATCGTCCACTTGCTTGAACAGGTGCTTGCAATAGCTTCGGGAGGGCGTCCGCAGCGCGCATGCCAGTTCCTGATCATTGGAGCGGGCATCACAGGTCAAACCATCGCTCGTGAGCTCCTCGCGCGCGGGGCCGATGACATCGTGATCCTGGACAAAGAGAAGGCCGCGGGCGCTCACGCCAGTGGGCGCAACAGCGGCGTGTTGCATGCCGGGATTTACTACACGCCGGATAGCCTCAAGGCGCGGTACTGCGTGGGCGGGAACCGGCTCATGAAGGAGTTCTGCCGGCAGAGAGCCCTGACGCTGCACGAGTCGGGAAAAGTGGTTGTGGCCATGGATGCAGGTGAGGCCGATCGCCTATCTGAGCTCAAGGCACGAGCCGATTCGTGCGGGGCCCGAGCGCATTTCATCGACACAGACGAGCTGGCCGAGATAGAGCCACATGCCGCGACTTACGACCGGGCGCTGTTCTCGCCGGACACCGCAATAGTCCGCCCCTTGGAGATCCTCCGGGCGTTGGAGCAGGAGCTGGTGAGCTCCGGCAAGGTGCGGTTCTACTATGGCGCTGCCGTGAGAGGCCCAGCTGAACGCCGTACCCTATCTACCTCGAGAGGCTTCTTTGCCTACGACACCTTGGTCAACGCAGCGGGAGCTCATGCCGACGTCATCGCGCACCGCTTCGGCGTGGGCCGAGAGTACAAGATCCTCCCCTTCAAGGGCACATACAAGAAGCTGGTACCGGGAGCAAGCACGTTGATCAGAGGCAATGTCTATCCGGTCCCTGATCTCCGAAATCCTTTCCTCGGCGTCCATTTCACTCGGAGCGCGGACGGAACCGTCTATGTGGGCCCTACCGCAATCCCAGCACTTGGGCGTGAGAACTATCGACTGTTCGATGGATGGTCATGGGAGACTCCAAGCATCCTCTACCGGGATGGCGTCTTGATGGCGAGGAACGAGGCTTTTCGCAACGCGGCCACCACCGAGCCAAAGAGATATTTGAAGAGAATCCTCTTCCAGGAAGCGCGCAAGCTGGTACCCTCCCTCCAACTGAAGGACCTCGAGAACTCGCCAAAAGTAGGCGTGCGGCCTCAGCTGGTGCACTGGCCCACCAGAGAGCTGGTCATGGATTTCGTCACCCACTACCAAGACGATGCATATCACATTCTAAATGCCATCTCTCCGGCCTTCACCTCGTCCATGGCCTTCGCCCAGCACGTCGTTGGCGCGCTCACAACAGAAAAGGGGCAGTCGCATGCCGTTTCAGTTTCAACCACTTGACATACCTGAGGTCGTCTTGGTCGAGGCTCGGGCTTTCGACGACCAGCGGGGGTTCTTCATGGAAACCTACAAGCGCTCCGCCTTCGCCGACGCCGGGATAGTCGAAACCTTCGTGCAGGATAACTACTCACACTCCAGCCGCGGGGTCCTGCGCGGCCTTCACTACCAGAACCCGCCTGCGGCCCAGGGCAAGCTGGTGCAGGCGCTCAGAGGCGAGATACTCGACATTGCGGTCGACATCCGCAAAGGGTCGCCGAGCTACGGGCGATTTGTTACCGCGACCCTGTCGCACAAGAACCGGCGCCTGCTGTTTGTTCCAGCCGGATTCGCGCACGGGTTCTTAGCATTGACCGATGAGGCCGACGTTGTTTACAAGGTCACCAGTGAATACTCACCGGAGCACGACTCGGGGGTGCTGTGGAGTGATCCCGCCCTAGGCCTCGAGCTACCATTGTCGGACGTGCTGTTGTCCGACAAGGATCAGGTGCTCCCCTTGTTGGCAGACGCCGATAATAGCTTTGTTTATCACGGAGGGCAGAGATGAAAACAATCCTTGTAACTGGCGCCGGCGGCTACATTGGCTCGGTCCTGACCCGCATCTTGCTCGAGGCCGGCTATCGAGTAGTCGCTGTGGATCGGTTTTTCTTCGGACGAGAGACTCTACCGGCCCAAAATGCGAATCTTCAGGTCGTACGGACTGACATTCGCTGGATGGATGAGTCTCTCTTCGAGGGTGTCTACGGGGTCATCGATCTTGCCGCGCTGTCAAACGATCCCGCGGGGGAGCTAGACGCAGACAAGACCTGGGCCGTCAACCACCGGGGCCGGGCGCGCGTGGCGCGCCTCGCAAAGGCGAACGGCGTGTCTCGATACATCCTGCCGTCGTCCTGCAGTATCTACGGCTTTCAGGAGGGCCTCTTGGACGAAGGATCTCCAGTCAATCCCTTGACGACTTACGCCAAGGCAAACCTGGCGGCAGAGGGGGACACCCTTGCGCTCGGAGATAACGATTATTGCGTTGTGGTGCTGAGACAGGCGACCGTCTACGGGCTATCACCGCGCATGCGCTTTGACCTCGCGATCAACGGGATGGCGCGCGGTCTGTTCAAGAGCGGCGTTCTTCCGATCCTCAGAGATGGTCTGCAGTGGAGACCGTTCGTCCACGTCAAGGACACATCTCGGGCGATGCTTGCGATGCTTGGGGCTTCACGTGAGCTCGTAAACGGAGAGATCTTCAATGTGGGTTCGGACGAACAGAACGTTCAGGTCATGCCGCTCGCCAGGATGGTCGCTGAAGCGCTCGGCCTGGAGTTCGTCCATGAGTGGTACGGGCTGCCCGATCACCGCTCCTACAGGATCTCCTTTCAGAAGATCGGGCGTGTCATCGGCTATCAGACGCAACTCACGCCGGCCGACGGCGCGCGGGAGGTCCATGAGGCCCTTCAGAGCGGCGATTTGGATCCCGACGACCCCAGGACCATCACTGTGGACTGGTACAAGAGTCTCATTCAAATGCACGACTTCCTCAAGGAGACCGAGCTGGAAGGTGTGCTGCTTTGAGGGTGACAGTTGTGGGAGCCCGAGGCCAGCTTGGCTCCGACCTCATACGTGTATTCGGGGAGCGCGGACACGACGTCACGGGGGTATCCCACCAACAAGTTGACGTGATCGAGCCGTCCTCCATTGTCGCCGAGCTGGCTAGAATCAAGCCCGAAGCAGTTATCAACTGTGCTGCCTATCACCGAGTCGACGAGTGTGAGGACAGGCCGCGCGAGACGCTCGAAGCGAATGCTCTGGGAGCGCTCAACGTCGCGCGGGCGTGCGAGGAGATCGGCGCCGTGTGTGCCTTCATAAGCAGTGATTACGTCTTCGATGGATCCAAGGGTCATTCTTACAAAGAGGACGACCGCACTCAACCCCTAAATGTCTACGGCGTCTCCAAGGTGGCCGGCGAACAGTTCGTGGCGCAGACCTGTGAGCGCTGGGCAGTGATGCGCGTGGCCAGCTTGTTCGGAGCGGCGGGCGCAAGCGGCAAGGGCGGGAACTTCGTCGAGACCATATTGGCGAAGGCTGGGTCCGGGGCGCCGCTCAGGGTGGTCGACGATATCTATATGTCGCCGACCTACACTTTGGACGCTGCGGAGAGTCTCGAGATGCTGCTCAGCAACGGCGCTCACGGGCTCTATCACGTCACGAACTCAGGCTCCGTAAGCTGGTACGGATTCGCACGCAAGATCCTCGATCTCAGTGGGGTGGAGGCAGACCTGCAGCCGACCGAGTCCAAGGACTGGCCAACCAAGGCGCGTCGTCCGGCAAACTCTTCCTTGAGCACCTCGAGGGGCTCTGGGGGAGGCGCTAGCGTAGTGAGAGACTGGGAAGACGCGCTGAAGGCCTATCTCTCAGAGAAGGGCCACATATGAGCGAGTCTCCGACAAGCGAGTTGCCGAAGGTCTTGATCATCGGCCTCGACGCCCTGACACCCCGGCTCGTGGAGAAATGGGTCGCTGAGGACCGCCTTCCCAACATCGGGCGTTTCCTGGCCGAAGGCGCATGGGGAACGATGAAATCGGTGCCGAATCGAAACAGCGCGCCGGCTTGGTCGACCATGGTTACAGGCCTCAACCCCGGCAAACACGGAATCTTCTGGTTCACCGAGGACGATCCGGAGAACTATCAGTACAAATTTATCAATGGGTCCTATCGGCGGGGCAAGGCTTTTTGGCAAGTGCTCTCGGAGGAGGGCCAGCGGGTGGGGGTGATGAATGTTCCCGTCAGCTTCCCGGCCGAGGAAGTCAACGGTGTCTTCGTTGCCGGGGTGGACAGTCCTAGCGCAGACGACCCACGCTTCACTCATCCGCCGGAGTTGCGCAAAGAGGTCATAGCGGCTGCCGGCGGCGAGTACTACGTGTATCCGGCTCTGGCCAGATATGTGGTCGCCGGACAGCCGGACGAAGGACTCGACAGGCTCCATAGGTCGATCGACAAGCGAGCGGCTGTGGCCGAGCACCTGATGACCAGGGCGCCATGGGACACCTTTATGGCGGTGTTCACGGAGTCCGATGTAGTGAAGCACTTCTTCTGGCGCCACATGGAGGACCCCTTGGAAGGGGATTCGCCACGCCACCAGAACGCGATCCGCGACACCTACGAGCACCTCGACCGAGTAGTCGGTCGGCTCGTCGACCTTGCCGGGCCCGACACCATGGTTGTGCTTGTGTCCGACCATGGCGCCCGGCAAGAAGATGGCCTCGCGCGCACGCTTCCCAACTGGCTCGAGCAGCTCGGGCTGCTGGCCTACAAGACTGAAGCGGGCCGGATGAACTCTAGATCGCTTGTCTATTCGTCGGTATCCAAAGCGTTCCGTAAGCTCGAGCGGACACTGCCGCCGGAGGTCAAACACAAGCTTTCGCGACGATTGCCCTGGCTCCGTCGTCGCGTCGAGGTCATGATGTCGTTCGCCAAGATCGACTGGTCGGCCACCCGCGCCTATACGGATGGCAAGCGTCCCGAGATATGGATCAACCTAGAGGGCAGGCAGTCCCAGGGAATCGTATCCCCCGGGGACTATGAAGCTGTTCGCGATCAGATCATCGCCTCGTTGACGTCTGCTACCTGCAGCCGGACCGGCAAACCGCTGGTGCGCCGTGTCCTGCGCCGCGAGGAGGTGTACTCGGGCCCGTTCGTTGACCGATCTCCCGACCTCATCGTCGAGTGGATGGATGAGGGCTCTTGCCTCGACATCCGCTATCCTGACGGCCGCGGCTACAAGCTCGTGAAGCAACATCTGCCCGATGACCCCTTCGACCATCTCGTCAACGGCGGGCACGATTCATTTGGGATCGTTGGTTTTTTGGGCCAGGGTGTGAAACCCACTCGCTTGGAGAACGCGCAGATAGCCGACTTCGCGCCAACCATTCTGTGGCTACGCGACGCTCCCATACCGACAGACGTGGATGGAGTCGTCTTGAAGGACGCCTTTTCGGATGAGCTGTGGGCGTCGCGCCGGGTTCGAGTGGGCGGACAGGGAGTCTTACCGGATGGAGTCGAGCGCACCGGATTCTCTAAGGAAGAGGAGCAAGAGGTGCGGGAACGCCTCCAGGCCCTGGGCTATGTCGAATGACCGATAGCAGCAGCAGTGAAGTGGGCGATATCCCTAGAGTCTTGGTCATCGGACTCGACGCGCTCACACCCGCCCTCGTCGAGAAATGGGTTGCAGAAGACCGGCTGCCCAATATCGGCCGCTTCCTTGCTGAGGGCGCGTGGGGGCCGCTGAACTCCGTACCCAACCGGAACAGCGCGCCTGCGTGGTCGAGCATGGTCACCGGCCTCAACCCGGGCAAGCACGGCATCTACTGGTTTACGGAAGACAATCCGGAGACCTACGACTACAAGTTCGTCAATGGGTCGTTCCGGCGTGGAAAAGCGTTCTGGAAGGTCCTCTCCGAGGACGGGCAAGACGTCGGAGTAGTAAATGTCCCGCTGACTTTTCCCGCGGAGCAAGTCAAAGGCACGATGGTCGCCGGATTGGATAGTCCCGGCACCGATCATGTCCGCTTTACCTATCCTCCCGACCTGCGCCACGAAGTGGTAGAGGCGGCCGGCGGGGAGTACCACATTCATCCGGCACTGGCTCAATACGTCGTCTCCGGGCGCATCGATGAGGGCCTCGATCGGCTTCATCGCTCTATCGACAAACGGACGGTGGTGGCCGAGCACCTCATGTCCTCGAAACCGTGGGACGCTTTCATGGTCGTTTTCACCGAGTCGGACGTCGTGCAACATTTCTTCTGGCGTCAAATGGCCGATCCCGCGCCAGAGGACTCGGACAGGGCGAGGAGTGCGATCCGGGAGACCTACGAGCACCTCGACCGCGTTGTCGGCCGCTTGAGCGAGCTTGTCGGCGAGGACACCGTGCGCGTCGTCGTCTCCGATCACGGCGCCCGCTATGACAGCGGTCTTGCGAGGGCTTTGCCGAACTGGCTTCAACAGCTCGGCCTTCTGACCTATCGTGAGGACAAGGTCAGAACAGGCCCGAGATCGCTCGCCTTGACCGCAGCGTCAAGGCTCTATCGCCAGCTCGACAAGCGACTTCCCTCGGAGATAAAGCACAAGCTCGCTGCGCGTCTGCCGAGCGTGCGTGAACGCATGCAGGTGATGATGTCCTTCGCCAAGATGGATTGGTCGAGGACGCGCGCCTACACCGACGGACAGCGGCCCGAGATCTGGATCAATCTGAAGGGCCGTCAGTCACAGGGAATAGTGGCGCCGGAAGACTACGAGGCAGTACGAACCGAGATCATTGAGCAGCTCAGCAATGCGGTGTGTGCCACAACCGGCAGGCCGCTCGTGCGCCGCGTCCTGAGGCGAGAAGAAGCGTACTCGGGCCCGTACGTGGAACGATCCCCCGACCTCATCGTCGAATGGGTCGACGAGGGGGCTTGTCTTGACATCCGCTATCCGGACGGCACGAGTTACTCGCTGCTCAAGAAGCATCTTCCCGACGATCCCTACGACTTGCTGCTGAACGGGGGGCATGACCAGCACGGCATCGTTGGTCTCCTGGGACCGGGTATCCAGCGCCAAGCACTGGAGGATGCTCAGATCGCCGACATCGCGGCCACGGTTCTCTACCTCCGCCATGCCCCCATACCCTCGGACCTCGACGGCAAAGTGCTCTCTGCAGCTTTCACTTCGGAGTTGAGTTCTCGCGGTGCTAGGACGGGCGGCCGGGCCGTTACCCACGGCGGCGAAGGATCGGGCTACTCGGAGGAGGAGGCGGCCGAGGTTCACGATCGGCTGCAGGCACTTGGCTACGTCGAGTAGGAGCAGTACGGGCCGCCGAGCGGCCCCCTTCATCTTGCCCAACCTTCTTGTCGCGGGGGTGCCCAAGGCCGGCACGACTTCATTGTTCCACTACCTAGCGCAGCATCCGGACATCTGTGCCTCTAGTGCCAAGGGGACGAGGTACTTCAAGCCCTTGGCCCAGCAAGGCGGCGCGCTGCCGGACCGGGAATCCTACAGCCGCTTCTTTGCCCACTGCCGGGGGGAGAGGTACCGGATGGAAGGAACACCCGGGTACAGCTTCGGAGGAGAGCGGATGCTGGCGGCCATCAAGGCAATGCTGGAGCGGCCGCGCATAGTGATAAGTCTGCGAGACCCGGTGGAGCGGCTATGGTCGGCTTACACTTTCCAACGCACCAAGGCGAACCTGCCCGGCATCGATAGCTTCGAGCAGTACATCAGCGCCTGTGAGCGGCAGCGGGGGCGCGGCGAGAACATCGTCGTCGGAGGTCACTTCAACGGAGTCTCCATCAGCATGTACGCGGACTACCTCGAGAGTTGGTTTACGGCTTTCGGAGACGACGTCAGGATCATCTTCGCCGAGCAGCTGTTCTCGGATCCCGGGGGCGTCGTAGCCGAGCTGTGCCGTTTCTTGGCGATCGACGACGATGTCGCGACATCCTTCGATTACGGGGTCCGTAACAGGACGGCACATGCGCGCAACCTCGCGTTGAGCCGGAAGGCGCAGAGCTTGAAAAGGATGAGCGACGGCGTGCTCAAGCGGGCTCCTGCACTCAAGGAGGGCCTCCGAAAGGCATACCAGCGAGTCAATACGACGCGAGATCTCGGGCAGAGTCTTCAACCTGCGACCAGGGGGCGACTCGAGGATCTCTATCGTGACTCGAATCTAGCCGTGTCGGAGTTGCTCACTTCGAAGGGCTACGATCGCTTACCCGAGTGGCTCAGCCCCCCAATTCGGGCCGACCAGAGCAACAATCCCAAGAAAGGCCACGGGGTCGGCTAGCTCGTCCGGGGCCGTCGTCTCAGGCTGCTCCATACGAGACGGTCTTGCGCTTCTAATCCGAGCACGAAGATAGTGGCGACGTAGACGAAGACGATGGCGATGGCGCCCACCAAGAGGGCGGCTGGTCCACCCATGTTGGCCTCTACGAGCAGCGCCCCCGGCAGTGCGGCTGCGGCGGCAACCAATCCCTTAGTCAGTCCCCGGTCGTAAGGAATCATCTTCATGGTCACGTAGACCTGGGTGACTCTCGAGAGGTTGATGAAGACGAGCGAAGCCGCCCATGCCACTCCCGCCCCCACGATTCCATATCGGGGGATCAGCCAGACATTGAGCCCGATGTTGAGCGTCAAGGCGAGGATGTTGTTAGCCATGGCCAGGTAGGGCCGACCCGACATCATGAGCATGTGGCCGCAAGGCCCCGACAGAACATCGGAAAGGGTTCCAATTGCCAAGAGCATTGTTACGGCGGCTCCGATCTCGTAAGCAGGGCCAAAGATCGACAAAAGCTCGCGCGGGAACACCAGAAGCAACATGAAGACGGGCAATGACAGACGCACGATCAGACTCGTCACGACCCTGTAGAGCGCGGCGAGGTCCTCTCGCCGGTCGCTGCGATACAGATCCGCAATACGAGGGGCGAAGGAGGCATTGATTGCATGCATAAAGATCATCGCAAACAGGGTCAGGCGGGTGGCGACCTGATAGAGGCCCACGTCGGAGGCCGTCCCGTAGATGCCAAGCAACATCGTATCGGCCCACAGCAGGCCCGTGGAGGCGACGGTTGCTGCCCAGCTCGCGCTCGAGAACGCGAACAGCCGCCGCCAGATATAGCGGGGCGGGGAGGTCGACGGGCCCATGAGGCGCCACAGCGCGCGCGCTGCCAGCGCTGCTGCGGCCACACTGGTGACCACGAGCGCAACCATGGCCCCGGTGATACCGAAACCGGCCGCCACGAGTATCCAGGTGAGAGCGAGCCTCGAGGAGGGCTCGAATATGAGGCTGATCAGAGCGTACGCCCGCATCGACTTGAACCCACGCGTTGCTGCCAGAGCAGCGTCCGTAAAGACGGTGGCGGGTAGTGCCAGAGCCACGAACCTGAATGGCGTCAGGAGGCGGGGGTCATGAAAGACCGTCTCCGCCAGCCAACCAGATAACGCAAACAGCACACAACCGAGCACAACGGCAGCCGCGGTAGGCAGAGCGAGTCCCAGTTGCACGGTGCCTCGAAGTAACTCCGGACGGTTATCGGCCCGGTGTACTGCGACGAAACGCGTGAGGGCGCTTTGGAAACCACTCAGGGAGAGCAGGGCGAGAACGGCAAGGAAAGCAAAGGCTTGCGAGTACAGCCCAACGTTCGCTACGTCGAGGAGGCGGGCAAGCACCAGTGTCATCACAAAGCGCACTGCTTGGCTAAGGCCTTGACCGGCCAGGTTCAGGCTGCCACCGCGTGCAACACCGGCGAGATCTTGTTCGTGGCCGTTGCCCGACGGCCGAGCGCCCTCTGTCTTTTGGCTGCTGGTGCCCTTCATCGCGTCACCATCACGAGCAGAGAGAAGGGACGCTCTGTTTCTTAGAGATAACCCAGATCACGCAGGTGTGCCGTCATTTGCTCCTCCTCTTCAGCGGTGAAAGCAGACGCTTCCGACTCCTGTGTTGCCGCGGGCCCGTGCCTGATGGGGAAGGATTCGGCGAGCTCGGACCAAAAGGCTTCCGTAAGCACCCGTCCATCCATCTCATCGGGGACCTCGAGTCCGAGTGCCCACATGATCGTTGCAGGAACATCGATGAGCTGGATTCCTTCCAACTCTCCGGTGCGCACGCCCGGACCGGCCATGGCCAGGATGCCGTCCGGCCGGTGAGTTGCGCTCGAGTGTCCGAGGTGAGACGCGGGCACTCGGGAGAAGACACCCTTCTTACCAGAACCAGTCCCAAACTCATGCTCTTCGGGATCCAGTATGAGGACTACATCGGGGGCCAGGTGCGCGTGGGCCCCCTCGTAAAGCTCTTCTCGCTTGTGCACGCCGTCGAATAACCTGCGTCCCGTCGCCGGGTCCGTCATGGATCGAGCGGCCTCGATTACCTGCTCCCTCGTGGACTCGAAATCGCCGGCTTCTACGATGCCATCGGGCTCCCGCCCCACGAGGTTGACGTTGACGCCTTCGACGTGGTCGTGAAGGCTCATTCGATAGGTTCTCGAACGGGCGCTGTCCATGGCCCCTCCGTAGTCGCGCAGGCCTTGCGCGGAGCTTCGTAGGGCAGAGCGCAAAGGAGGGAACTTTTGCCACAGCCAGGGCTTGAGGCTCGTCTTACCCGGCACGTTCTTTTTTACCCACTGGATAACTTCAGTCTTGAGAGCTGAGCCGCCCATGTTGCGGGGCGAGCGCTCCCAGAGCCCGAGCTCTTCGAGCCACGCATTCGTGTTAAATCGCTTGACGGTGCGTGGTCCGGTGCCGTGATCGGAGAGCACTATGACGAGCGCATCATCCGCAGCCTCGTCCAGCAATGCACCCAGAGATGCATCGACTTTTTGATAGAAAGACTCGAGCAGGGTGCCGTTGTCGGTGGCGCGCGGCTCGTAACCCGGGGCCCGAGGGTCGGAGTAGCGCCAGAACTTATGGGCGATCCAGTCGGTCGCGCTGTTGACATAGCAGAACAGGTCTGCGTCTCGCTCGGCGGCAAGGTCTACAAGAGCCTTCGTGGAGCGCTCCAGATAGTAGTCAATGTTTTCGATCTGCGCATCGAGGTTAGCCATCATTGCCTTGAACGGTGACAGCTTGACGAGGGGGCCGATGCGTTCGGCCACCTCTGCCGGCGACGAGTAATTTGTGCGCGGATCCGGAGTTGGAAAGCCGGCGACCATGACTCCTTGCAAAGGCCACGGCGGATAAGTCATCGGCACCCTAAAGGCCATGACGTCGAGCCCCGCACGGGACGCGTAGTCGAAGATGGTCCGCCCCCTGTAGGCCCACGATCCCACCCGGCTCGAGCCCAGCGTGCCTTCATGCATGGCGCGGAAGTGAAAGACCCCGTGACGCCCGGGGTTGGTTCCCGTCATGAACGACACCCACGCCGGCGCCGACAGCGGCGGGACGGTGGAGGCGAGCCGGGCCCGCGTCCCCGAGGCGAGCAGCTTCTCGAGGGCGGGCAGTTTGCCTTTTGCGATCAGAGGATCGATGACGTCGAAGGTGGCCCCATCGAGGCCGACGCAAAACACTTTGCGAAAGGGTCTGGTCCTCGTCGGTGATGTCGTCATAGGTAACCGAGCGATCTGAGGCGCTCTTCCACTTCTGCGGCTTCCTCGGCGGTGTATGTCGTGGCTTCGAGGCCACTATCCACCCCCGGCTGGGAGACGGCTACTGGAGTAGACGCGTATGGCTCTGCGAGCGCTTCGAGAAGCACGCGGCCATCCATATCGTCCGGCACCGGCGCGCCCGCGAGATGCAGGAGCGTGGGAGCAAGGTCCTGCAGGTCGGCCCCCTTCATGCGGCCGGTCGCCCGGAATTGTGGGCCCGACATCATCAGGATTCCAGTTGGGCGGTGCGCCCCTGTCAGGGAGGTCATCATGCCCCTTGCGGAGTGCCTGGATTCGGCTCGCCCAAAACGGCCCTCGTAGGTGAGGCCGTGTACGGGACGATCGTAGCGCCAATGGATCTGGAGATCCGGAGCCTCGTGTGTGTGTGGGCCAGAGTAGATCTCCTCTGGTCGCCAGACAGCTTCCACCGCGCGCTCTCCCGTGTCCCGGTCGGTAACCTCACACAACACTTCCCGTACCTCTTCGACCACCCTGTCGTAGTCGGCCGGCTCGACCAAGCCGTTGGGGTTCCGCCCGCGTAGGTTTATCCATACGCAGTGACGAGTGTTGTCGCAATAAGCTCGTGTCCCCGACCAGTCGATCCCACCGAAGCGGATCTTGTACCCAAACCGCCTGTGCATCCCCGGAAGCAGGCGTTTTATGGCTCCCTTTGCCTGCGGGCCAAGGCGCTTTGCGACGCGAAATGCCTGCCATGTTGCGCCCTGAGACGCAGACTCCTGTCTCTTCATGTATCCGAGCTGGACAAGAATGTCGTTCAGGTATTCGGCAGCGGGCTGTCTCCAGCCAAAGCCATGGTCAGACATGACCATCACGCCGCAGTCCTCGCCCGCAACTGCAAGGAACCGAGCGAGCGCAGAATCCGCATACTCATAGATCGGCCACAACGAATCTTGGGAGCCGGCGTCGTAGTCCCACAAGTAGTGGGCGGCCATGTCGGTGGCCTTGATCATGTACATGAAGACGTCCCACGGTTCCTGTTCGAGTAGCGACAGCGCCGCGCGCACTCGCGTCTCCTCGGCCTTGAGAGCCTCCTCGACCACACGCTCGCGCCGGCCGGCGTGGGCATGATGAGCGATCGCGGCGTGCACGTTGTAGGTGCCGCACCTCCGTTCGAGATCTGCAATGGCGTCCGCAGGAAAGCTGAAATTGCGGCTGGACGTCGACGGAGCGTCAAAGCCGGCAACCATCACGCCGTTCACCGGTTCGGCTGGATAGGTAAGCGGCACGTTCACGACGCCAACTCGGCGGCCCTGATCCGACAGCAGTCGCCAGACGCTGACGGCTTTACGGTCGGCCGCCGTCACGAATCTTACGGTGCCCGCTTCGTCACCCTCTTCGGCAAACCAGAAGATGCCGTGCTTGCCCGGATTCTTGCCGGTCATGAAAGTCGTCCATGCAGGCGCGGTGTTCATATTGGGTACCGATTCGAGGGGGCTGTAGGCGCCTTCCTCGAGAAGGCGAGCAAAGGTGGGAAGACGTCCTTGCT
>JBPCPZ010000086.1:0-4779 GCA_050998655.1 Actinomycetota bacterium | reverse complement strand
GCAGGCGCGGTTACGGAACCAACCTCGATCGGCTCCCGTCTGCGATCCGCCCGGCGGCAACGCCGGGTGAGCATCGAGCGGGCAGCAGAAGAAACCAAGATTCGCTCGGACTAACTCATGCGGATGGAGTCCGACGACTTCAATTTCCTCGCGCCCGCATGCGTGCGGGGGTTCTTGCGCTCCTACGCTCGCTTCCTCGAGGTTGATTCCGTACCTCTGACCGAGGAGCTCGAACGCCGGCACGGCAGCCTCAAGGCCGACACCTCTGCGATCGCCGCGATGGAGCGGCGCGTCCGGAGAGCCCCCAAGCAGCGCAAGCCCTCGGGGAACTGGAGCGTCGCCGCCGTGCTGGCGGCGAACGCCCTGCTGTTCTTGGGAGTGTTGGGCCTGCTTCAGGGAGAGCCGCCCACGGACGAGCCGCCGGGAGTGAGCCGCAACGACAGCCGGGGCGATCGGGGCGGGACCGAAGCGCAGCCACAACAGACGCCGCCTTCCTCGCCCAAGCCGACCCCGACAGAGACGCTGGCCTCCGTGGACGGCGTCAACCTCGAGATCGACGCCGTCCACGGTGATTGCTGGATCGATGTCACGTCCGACGGCGCCAGCGCTTTCTCGGGAACGATTCCCATGGGAGAGAGCCGCACCTTCAAGGCGACCGACAAGATGACCGTGATACTGGGCCTGCCCTCGAGCGTCGAGCTCACCGTGAACGGGCGCAACCTCGGCATCCCCGGTGACGAGAACCCCATCACGATCCAGCTTCCCGGCGACATCGATTCGCTCTGATAACCGTTAGCCGCAGAAGAACGGATCACCAGTCATGTCGCGCGTCGCGGTAGTAACGCTCGGCTGCCCCAAGAACTCGGTCGACTCCGAAAGCCTCGGGGGCCTTCTTGCGTCATCGGGTCACGAGGTCTCGGACGAGGTTTCCTCGGCCGAAGTCGTAGTCGTCAACACGTGTGGCTTCATCGACGCCGCTCGCAGGGAGACCATCCAGGAAGTCTTGGACCTCGCCGAGCTCAAAGAGGAGGGGTCTCTGAAGGGTCTCGTGCTGACGGGATGCCTGGTGGCGAGAAGCGCCCAGGAGCTGGCCGACTCGCTGCCCGAGGTCGACGCCTTCGTCGACTTCGCCGCCTATCCGCGCATCTCCTCCATAGTCACCGACATCTCTGCCGGCACGCTCTCAGAGCGCGTCTACGGCGAACCCGGCACCCGCTTCGACCCGGCGTGGTGGGACCAAGCGCTGATTTCCACTGCGCGCGTGCGCTTCGGCCGTCTTCCCTGGTCCTACCTCAAGATCGCCGAAGGCTGCGATCGCGGCTGCACGTTCTGTGCCATCCCGCTGATGCGAGGGCGCTTCAGCTCCCGCAACCCCGAGGTGATCGAAAACGAAGCGCGCACGCTGGTGGCACACGGCGTCTCCGAGCTCTCGCTCGTGAGCCAGGACTCGGTACGCTGGGGGAGAGATCTCGGCGACGAACGCCTCGTTGATCTGCTGGCGCGGCTCGAGCGCATCGAGGGCCTGCGCCGCGTCCGGCTCATGTACCTCCACCCCCAGGGAGTTACCGATGAGCTCGTCGATGCGATGTTGAGCTCGGAGGTCGTGACCCCCTATTTCGATCTCTCTCTCCAGCATGTTTCCGGGCGCGTGCTGCGCGGCATGGGCCGCCCGGGCAACCGCCGCCGCTTCGTTGCTCTGATAGAAGGGATCAGGGAGCGCTCCCCGGTGGCCGGTATCCGCTCGAGCTTCATCGTCGGGTTTCCCTCGGAGCAAGAGGAGGACGTCGCGGAGCTGGAGTTGTTCATCTCCGAGGCAGGGCTCGACTGGATCGGCTGCTTCACCTACTCGCGCGAGTCCGGCACCCGCTCGTTCGACATGGATCAGCTCCCCGAGGAGGTGATCTCAGAGCGCTTCGAGCGCGTCACTCGAGCTGCCGAAGTGGCGATGGAAGGCCGGGCGGCATCTCTTCAGGGCGAGGTGCTCGAGGTGCTCGCAGAACGTTACGAGCGCGCCGAGAACGTGTGGATCGGACGCTCGCACCGCGAGGCCCCCGAGATCGACGGCGACATTCGCTTCGAGGCCCCAACGACACTCGCCGTGGGGGATTATCTCGACGTCCTCGTGACCGAGGCTCAGGGGGCCGAGCTCGTGGGCGTGGCCGTGAACGAATCGCGTCATCCGCTCGTGCGAGCCGGCGGCCGGCTGGGGGCGTGAGGGCGGAGATAGTCGGCGTCGGGACCGAGCTTCTCCTGGGTCAGATCGCCAACACCAACGCGCAGAAGATCTCGTCGGACCTCGCCGCCATCGGTGTCGATGTCCTCTGGCACTCGGTCGTCGGCGACAACCTGGAGCGAATCGTGAGCGTGCTCGAGCTTGCCCGTGAGCGTGCGGACGTTCTCGTGCTCACCGGGGGCCTGGGGCCGACGCCCGACGACATCACCTCGGAGGCGGTGTCGAGGCTGCTGGGTCGCCCGCTGCGTCGCGACGAGCGACTGGCGCAGGTCATCCGGGGAAAGTTTGCCGCCATGAAAAGGGCCATGCCGGAGGCGAACCTCAAGCAGGCCGACCTGCCCGAGGGCGCCGTCCCGATCGAGGCCGAGGGAACCGCGCCCGGCTACTACCTCGATGACGGCAGCGCCCTGATCTTCGTTCTCCCCGGGGTGCCCTGGGAGATGGAGGCGATGCTCGAGAAGACGGTGGTGCCGCTGCTTGCGCTGAGATCGGGAGCCGCGACCACGGTGAGCCGTGAGGTCGTGATCATCGGGCTGGGGGAGTCGAGTATCCATGAAGCGATCAAAGACCTGGTCGAGGCGCAGACGAATCCCACCATCGCCTACAGGGCGGAGGCCGGGCGGGTCAGGGTGCGAGTCACCGCCAAAGCGCAAAACGGCGCCGCGGCCGAGGCACTGATCACTCCTCTCGAAACCGAGATCCGGGCCCGGCTCGGGGACGTCGCGCTGGGCCCGGAGGCTACTTCCCTGCCGGAGGCGCTCTCCGTCACCCTGCGGCACCGGGGGGAGACCGTGGCGGTGGCAGAGTCGTTGACCGGAGGCCGCATCGCAGCCGAGCTCTCCGACCAACCGGGCTCGAGCGACTTCTTCGTGGGCTCTCTGGTGTGTTACACCACCGCCTCCAAGGCCGCCGTCGCCCTGGTCCCTGACGAGCTTCTCGAGCGCCGCGGCCCGGTTTCCGAAGAGGTCGCCGGGGCGTTGGCCGTAGGAGCCGCGGCCCGGTTCGACGCGGCTCTGGGGCTCGGCGCGACCGGAGTAGCCGGCCCCGGCGCTCATGACGGGGAGCCGGCGGGCACGATCTGCGTGGGCGCGGCTTACCGCTCCACGGTGATCACTCGCCGCCTGCGCGGCTACGGGAGCCGGGCCAACGTCATGGCCATGGCGGTGACCGCCGCGCTCGACCTAGGCAGGCGCGCTCTCTCCCACGAAGCGTGACAGGGACCCTCCGGCTCTTCTTCGCAGTAGGCGTTCCTCTGGAGCTGCTTGAAGCTGTCCAGGAGCGCTTGGCAGGCCTCAAGACCGCCCTCCCGCAGGCGCGCTGGACCGCACCCGCCCATCAGCACCTGACGTGCAAGTTCCTCGGCGCAACTCCCGAGGATCGCGTCGAAGAGGTGAGGAGAACGGGGGCGGAGGTGGCGCGTGAGAAACAGGGGGTTGCAGTGTCATTGTCGGAGCTCGGTGCTTTCCCCAGCGCTCGCCGGGCTCGGGTTCTGTGGCTCGGCATCGACGACCCCGCCGGCGTTCTGACGGGACTGGCGCGGGGCCTCAGCGAAGCTCTCGAGCCCCTTGGCTTCGCCGCCGAGGCTCGGGCGTTCACGCCCCATCTCACACTGGCCCGTTTCAAGTCCCCCGTGAAGCTTCCTTCGGATATTGGGCTCGGCGGGTCCGCGTTGGCTCCCTTCGAGGTATCAGAGCTGGGGCTGTGGCGCAGCCATCTGAGCCCCCAGGGGGCTCGGTACGAGCGTCTGGCGACGCTGCCGCTGGCCTCCGGCCGAGGGTAAGGTCGCGAAATGTGGCCGACCCCGATCTCTCGCGAGACCCTTCGGAGCAGGCGGCTGGTACTCGAGCCGACTTGGGATTCCCACGGCGCCGGGCTGTGGGCGGCGGTTTCGGCATCAGTCGATGAACTCGCGCCGTGGATGGGGTGGGCCGTGGAACCCCAGCGTGACGAGACCTTCGATTTCACTGCGTCGGCGGCCCAGAGCTGGGGCACGTCGCTGTTCAACTTCACGATCCTGTGCTCGGGCCAGATCATCGGTTCGGTCGGCCTCGATCACTTCGACGCCGCCACGATCAGCTCGAGCCTCGGCTACTGGCTCCGGACAGACCATTCGGGCCGGGGGCTCATGACCGAGGCCGTGGGCTCGGTGGTCGGCTTCGCCTTCTCCCGCCTGACCCTTCATCGCATCTGGCTCCATGCCGGCGTCGGAAACATCGGGAGCATCAGGGTCGCCGAGAAGACGGGCTTCCTGCGCGAGGGACGGCTGAGGGAATCGGGCCGCGGCGCCCACGGTTGGCACGACGTCTACATCTACGGTTTGCTCGAGTCCGACGAGCGGCCGCGACCGGCCTGAGAGGAGCTCCGCTATGGCGCCCAACATTCATCCCGACACACGCATCGGTCACATTCATCTGAAGGTCTCGGATATCCAGCGTTCGGAGGCCTTCTACCACGACGTGCTGGGCTTCGAGGTTACAGCTCGCTACGGATCGGACGCGGTGTTCATGTCGGCCGGCGGCTATCACCACCACATCGGCCTGAACACC
>JBPCPZ010000068.1:0-9863 GCA_050998655.1 Actinomycetota bacterium | reverse complement strand
GCGGCGCGGGGGTCCTGGGGGGCGCGGGCGAGGTCGGCGCCGGTCTCTTCGAGCTGCTCGTCGGAGTGGAATCCGGGTCCCTGAGCGATGACCTGGAACGTCTCGGCGTGAGCAAGGCCGTGGGCCGAGCCCAGCTCCGAGGTCCACTGCCTGATCCTCTGGGAAATACCCTCGGCATCCTCGCCAACCTGGCTCTTGTGGCAGAGGAGCGCCTCGATCTTTTGCTCCACGAACTCCGATATGTCGACCGCCACGGGCCTGGTCCCGGGCCCGGCGATCCACACCTCGCGCAGTCCTCGCCACGGCTCGAGCCCCTCCTCCAACAGCTCGGAAAAGTGGCCTGGTGTCGTGCCCGCGGTGAGGTTCACGTCGAGCGACGCCTGGCCTATCGCACGGTGGTCGGGGTGGTTGATGAAGCCGTCATCGAAGGTCGAACCCGGATCCATCACCACGAAGCGGTGCGGACGGTAGCGCCGGAACACCCGCGCGACGTCTCTTCTGAGCCCGAGGTCGTAGACGACGTAGCCGTCCTGATAGCCGAGCCAGCAGAGCTCGGACACACCCACGGCGGCTGCGGCGCGCTGCGACTCCTGGCGCCGCAGCAGGGCCAGAGGCTCTCCCATCAGATTTCGGTCCTGCGTGCCGGTGGACCCATCGGTGACCACGCAATACGTGACCTCGGCCCCCTGCGACACCCAGCGGGCGACCGTGCCGGCGCAACTGAACTCGATATCGTCGGGATGGGCGGCGACGACCAGAGCACGCCAGCTCACGTCGGCTTCGAGCGCACCGCCACCGTGCAGCGCCCCACCGCCACCGGATCGCCGTGCTCGTCCGCAATGTCCACAGCCCAGACGTGAAGGGTGCGGCCAATTCGCACGGGGACTCCCGTGGCGATCACGTGACCGTCACGGCGGCCCTTCAAATGGCTGATATTGAGCTCGATGCCGGCCGATACCTGCGAGACCGGGTCGAGGTTCATGTGAGTGCCGATGGAAGCTGCGCTCTCCACCAGGACGGCGCTGACGCCTCCGTGGAGGATGCCGAAAGGCTGGTGGACGGGTGGCCCGACCTCCATTCGCAACACCACCTTGTCGGCGGAGGACTCGACGACGTCGATGCCCAGTGTCTCGAAGACGGTGCCCTCGAGCTTGAGGTCATCAGAGTTGGTCATGGGCGGGAATGCTACCCGCCGCCCATTGAAATTAGGGGGCGACGACCTCGGCCTTGTGGTTGCGCTTGTCCGAGTACATGGCGGCGTCGGCCGCCGCAATGAGCTCGTCGACGCTGGTGCCGTCCCGCCCATAGAGCGCGGCCCCCGCTGAGATCGTCACGGAGACACCGCCGGTACCGGCGACGACCTCATCTGCGAGCATCGCGCGCACCCGGTTCACGACGATCTGGGCCCCGGCCGCATCGGCTTTACTCAGTACCATCACGAACTCGTCCCCACCGAAGCGGGCCACGAGGTCGCTGGTTCTCACGACCCCGTTGAGGACCCGGGCGACGGTTTGGATGGCGGCCGAGCCGACCTGGTGCCCGTAGGTGTCGTTGAGCTTCTTGAGGTCGTCCATGTCGATCAGCACGAGCGCGAACGGGCTCCGATCGAGCTCGACTGTGCTCATGTACGAATAGAAGCTCGAGATGTTGGCCACACGCGTAAGGGGATCGGTGGTGGCGAGGTGGTGGAGGTTCATCTGCACCGAGTGATGGGCTTCGGCGAAGGCGCCGAGGAAGGCGGCGGTGATGCCGTAGAGAGCGAAACGAGAACTCACTACGCCCAGCACCATGGTCCCATCGAAGCCGTCCGAGGCCCCGGCGTAGACCCCGCAGAGGATTGCCGCGACGAACGCTGCCAACAGCCCTTCGCCGAGCCCCGCTGCGATCGCCGACATCGCCACAGGGACGATGAAGACCCAGCCGTAGTCGATGCCCATGGGGGCCGGGAACAGCACCAAGAAAGACGAGGCCAACAACATCACCGCGACCACGGCCACACGCACCGTGCGCTCCTCCAAGACCAACCGGAGCTGCTGCGTCAGAAGGTCCCTGAAATCGCGGCCGGAGCCGGCGGCCTCGGCAAGGGGGGCTGTTATCTGCACCTGCGACGCTGCGACCGACATGCCGTCATCCGCTCCGTGAGGGACCAGCTCGATCCTGCTAGTCATTGACTACGTATCGGCAGCAATTTCCAAAAACTGTATTCAGGGAAGCTGTATCTCGGCCCCCGAATCTCCTACTCGAGGGCGACGTCCAGCGGGTAGACGGCCTCAACATCCGACTTGCGGACCTCGATGAAGGCGGTCGAGGCGATCGGCTCGCGCCCTTCCCGCGACGAGATCTCTGCGTCGGTCACCGGAACGAAGCTCCTCTGGTCGCGCATCACTGACTCCCACGCGTCCGAGAAGCGGGCTAGCTCAGGGGCCAGGTAGACCTTGCCCTCGATGCGATAGTCCCGCATCAACAGCACCACGCCGATGGCGATGAGCTCGACCCTGAGGATGTCGCCGTCTCGATCACGCTCGCTCGTGACTCCCTCCGGGTTGGCGAGGGCGATGAGGTGCCTGATCTTTGACACGAGGGCGGTCGCCGCGAACGGTTTGCTGAGGTAATCGCAGCCCAGGGCCGAGGCCTTCTCGGTTGCGCCCGAGGAGCCGGCAGGCCCGAGGACGATGGCGGGCTGAGCCCGGAAGCGGCCGTCCTCGCGCATGCGGCCCACGAGGCTCCAGCCGTCCTCGCCCGGCAAGGCGACGTCTGCGACCACGATGTCCGGTTGCTCCGACACGAGCAGCCGCCACGCTTCGGGAACATCTGACGCGTAGAGACCATCGAAGCCTGCGTTTTCGAGGTGGTAGCGGACCACGGTGACGATTGTGGGCTCGTGCTCGACCACTAGAACTCTCGCCATGCCCGCAATCATCTCACGCCCTCAGGCCGGATAGACCGACACCTCGGTCGCCTTGATCGAGACCCAGATCTCCTCGCCCTCGATCAGCGAGCGCTCCGCAACCGCCACCGGGGTCACCTCAGCCACCACGGGGATCGAGCCTTCGACTCGGATCCGCACCCGGCCGCCATCCGACTCGACGCGGGAGATGCGGCCCCGCCAGACGTTGCGGGGGCTGCCCTCCACCCGGCTCCGATAGAGAGCCACCGCACGCGGATGGAGTGCCGCGTAGACCTCCCCTTCCGGAGCATGGGAAACCAGCATCTCGCCGCCGGAGTCCAGCCGCACTCGGTCTCCGAGGCCCTGCCCCCGCCACAGGTTCAGGCCCACGAGCTCGGCGATATAGGAGGAACGAGGGCGAGCACTGAGATCTGAAGGGGTCCCTTCCTGGACCACTCTGCCGCCTTCGATCACCACGACGCGGTCGGCCAGGGCCATCGCCTCGACGGGATCGTGAGTGACGACGAGCCGCACCCCGTCGAAACGGCTCAGGCTTGATTTCAGCTCACGGCGTACCTCGGCCCGGGCCCCCGCATCAAGCGCCGCGAGGGGCTCGTCGAGCAGCAGCATCCTCGGCCGGGTCGCCAGCGCGCGCGCCAGGGCCACTCGCTGGGCCTGGCCACCCGAGAGCACCCGGGGCCTCTCTGCGGCGTAGCCCACGAGCCCCATACGCTCGAGCCACTCCCGCGCCTGGGTGCGCGCCTCGTCTTTCGAGCGCCCCCGCGCCGCCCTCAGGCCGAAGGCGACGTTGTCGAGCACCGACAGATGCGGGAACAAGACATAGTCCTGGAACACGAAGCCGACCGAGCGATGCTCGGGAGGTAGCCGACGGCGCGAGGCGGGGTCCTCCAGGACCTCGTCGTCGAGGGTCACCCGGCCGCCTGCCAGGGGGAGCAAGCCCGCAAGCGCCCGCAGAAGCGTCGTCTTTCCCGCCCCGTTCGGGCCCACCAGCACCACGGTCTCGCCCGCCGCGGCCTTGATCTCCACATCGAGCGCGAGGTTGCCCGCTCGTGCCCGCACCCGCGCGTGGAGGCTCACGCTTGAGGAGTCCAGCGCTCCCGGAGCGTAACCAGGACGAGCAGCGACACCGCCACCAATACCAGGCTCAGGACGATGGCCGCGTCCACATCTCTCAACAGCGCGGTGTAGACCGCGATCGGCATCGTCTGGGTCTCGCCGGGCAGGTTTCCCGCGAACGTAATCGTGGCGCCGAACTCACCGAGCGCCCGCGCCCATGCGAGCACCGCCCCGGCTGCCACCGAAGGCGCCGCCAGCGGCAGGGTGACCCTCCAGAAAACGAGCGCGCGCGATGCCCCCAGCGTCGCCGCCGCGTCCTCGTACCGGGCGTCGAGCCCCTTGAGGGCCCCCTCGACCGTGAGCACGAGAAAGGGCATTGCTACGAAGGTCTCGGCCACGATGACCCCCGGGAGTGTCCCGAACAGCGTCACGCCGAAGAAGGATTCCAGGCCGCGGCCCACGAGTCCGAACCGGCCCAGCGCCAGCAGCAACGCCACCCCGCCGACCACCGGGGGCAGCACCAGGGGCAGGGTGACCAGAGCGCGCAGCACCGAGCGGCCCGGGAAAGAAACACGGGCGAGCACCCATGCCAGCGGAAGGCCGAGCACGGCGGAGAGGGCCGAGGCCGCCAGGGAGGAGATCAGCGAGATTCGCAGAGCAGAGCCGACGACCTCGGTGGTCAGGACCTCTGGGAGGCTCGCCCACGGGGCACGCCACGCGAGGGCGGCCAGGGGCACGGCGAAGAAGGACGCCGCCAACGCCGCCAGAATCACAAGGGCCCGGGGGGCCCGTCTCACGGAACTATTAAACCGTTGTCTTCGAGGATCGCCCGCCCGCGCTCCGATAGCGCGAAGTCTACGAACTCACCGGCCGCAGTCGTGGCGTCGGCTAGCTCGGCTATGGGGTAGGTGGCGATCACGTTGACATGATCAGGAATCGGCACCCCCTCGACCTCTCCCTCGGCAGAGGCCACGTCGGAGGCGTAGACGATACCGGCGTCGGCCTCGCCGAGTTGGAGCCGGGTAACTACGGCCTTGACTTCGGTCTCGAGCGAGTCTGGCTTGACAGACACCCCGGCATTGTCCAGAGCCTCGGCTGCGTACTTGCCGGCGGGGCACTCCTCGTTGCACAGCGACAGAACCAGTTCGGAGTCGGCAAGGTCCTCGAGAGAGCGAATGCCTTCGGGGTTGCCCGCCCGGACGATGATCTCGAGCTTGTTCTTCACGAACACGCTCGGCTCGCCTGGGACGAGCCCCGCGTCCACGACCTTGGTCATGTTGGCCTCGTCGGCGGAGGCGTAGACGTCGGCCCGGGCGCCCTGCTCGAGCTGGGTCGCGAGGTCAGAGGAGGAGCCGAAGTTGAATCTGATGGCCGTATCGGGCGAGTCCTCTTCGATCTCGATCGCCATGGCCTCGAACGCCTGGGTCAAGGACGAGGCTGCGAATACAGTCACGCTCGACGCTTCGCTCTGACCGACCGCGCCTTCTCCACCTCCGCCGCAAGCGCTCAGCGACACGGCGAGCCCAACAATAGGGGCGATTGCGGCGATTCGTCCGGCGATCACGGAGCCGGGAGCTCGATCACAACATTGGTCGCCTTCACGGCCGCCAGGGCGCGCACGCCGGGCGTAAGACCGAGCTCGTCGGCGGCCTCACATGACATCAGTGACACGACTCGATGGGGGCCGGCCTGCATCTCGACCTGGGCCATGACCGTGTCCCGCAGCACTCTGGTGACGATGCCGGGGAAGCGGTTGCGCGCCGACTGTGCTCCGAACGCCTGCGGCTCGTCGTAGCGACCCAGCTCTTGTGCCAGGCGGGCGAGGTCCGAGCCTTCGATGATGCGTTGGCCGCCCTCGGTGCGGTCAATGGCGAGGCGGCCGGAATCGGCCCACCGGCGCAGGGTGTCGGAGCTGACTCCGAGGATCTCGGCGGCCTCTCCGAGGCGGTAGTCGGGCATGGCGTGCATGTTAGCAGAACCTCGCACATCGTGGAGTAGACGAGAAAGAAGCTATGTTTTACGAGGTTTCTCCCGGCCATGCGGGGTGCGTTTTGGTCCAGGGTTGAGGGGCGGGGTTGGTTGAAGTAGGTAGTCGATCGCGCGTTGGGCGCTCTCAGGTCCCGAATCCGTACTCAGGCGCGCTCTGAGCGCATTTGAGGACTTGCTTCGGAAGGGTTGGCTGGAGAGCGCAGGCCTGGGCCCCCCTTAGCATTGCGGGCATGCTGCAGGCGCAAGATGTCGAGGTCGAGGTTGCCGGAAAGACGGTGCTGGAGGGTGCGTCGTTCACTCTGCAGCCCGGAGACAAGGTGGGTTTGGTAGGCCGCAACGGTGCCGGCAAGACCAGCCTGCTGAGGGCACTCTCCGGAGATCCGCCGCCGGTGCGAGGGCGGACGGTAATAAAGGGGGCGCTCGGCTACCTGCCCCAGGATCCTCGCCTACGCGCCTCTGTCGCCCACGTCACCGGGGTCACCCACATCGTCTCGGGGCGAGGACTGGACGAGGCCGCCCTCCGCCTAGAGAAGCTGCGACTGGCGCTGGAGGAGCGGGCCAGCGACACCAATGTCGCCCGCTTCGCGTCGGCCGAGGAGAACTACCGCTTCGCCGGGGGCTACTCGGCCGAGGCCCACGCCCGGAGCATCGCCTCAGGGCTGGGCGTGCCGGCCGATCGCCTCGACCTGCCGCTCGATGCCCTCTCAGGAGGAGAGCGGCGCCGGGTAGAGCTCGCACGCATCCTGTTCGCGGGCAGCGACGTGCTGCTACTGGACGAGCCCACCAACCACCTCGACAACGACGCCCGGGCGTGGATGATGAAATTCCTCAAGAGCTACCGGGGCGCACTGATGGTCGTCAGCCATGACCTGGTCCTGCTCGACGAGGCCATTACCCGCATCCTTCACCTCGACCGCGCCGAGCTCATCGAGTACCGCGGGACCTACTCGCACTACCGGGCCGCAAGAAAGGCCGACGAGGCCCGTCTCGCCAAGCTCTCCGGCCGCCAGCAGGCCGAGATCAAGCGGCTTCGGGACCTCGCCGACTCGATGCGCCACCAGACGGAGAAGCGCGCCCGCATCGCCAAGACGCTCGACAGCCGTGTCCAGAAGCTCAGGGACCGAGCCGTCACGGCCCCCCAGGGGGTCGGGCGGGCGATGCGAGCTCGTTTCCCGGAGCCACCTCGGGCCGGCAAGGTGGTGCTGAAGGCGCACGGCTTGGCCCAGCGCTACGGGGGCCCGCCGGTGTTCGAAGACATCGCCTTCGACGTCGGGCGCGGCGAGCGGCTGCTGATCATGGGCCTGAACGGCGCCGGCAAGACGAGCCTGCTGCGCATCCTGGCCGGCCACACGGCGCCCACGTCCGGCGCGCTGTCCTGGGGAGCGGGTGTCAGTGTCGGCTACTACGCCCAGGAGCACGAAGGCATCGACCCGGGCCGAGACGTCTTGGCCCACGTCAAGGCGCAGTCCGCAGCGGGGGACCAGCAGCTGCGAAGTCTGCTCGGGAGCTTCGGGCTGCCCGGCGAGTTCGCCTTCCAGGACGCCGGAACGCTCTCGGGCGGGGAGAAGACGAAGCTCGCCCTCGCCCAGCTCGTGGCCGGCCGCCACAACGTCCTCCTGCTCGACGAGCCCACCAACAACCTCGACCCCCCCTCGCTCGAGGCGATCGCCGCGGCCCTCGGCGAGTGGCCGGGGACCATGATCGTGGTCAGCCACGACACCGCCTTCGTCTCGGCTCTCGAGCCGGACCGGGTGCTGATGATGCCCGAGGGGGACCTCGACTATTGGGACGAAGGGCTGCTGGGCCTGGTCGCGTTGGCCTGAGAAACCGCTCTGGTCCGGACCCGAGGGGTGGCAAATGGGAACCGTGGACTTCTGCACACACAAAACCGTGGGTAAAGGCGGACCGTGGACATTTACCCCCACTTTGGGCGCGAGGAGGCGCGGGGCGGTCCCTACTCGAGCTCGCTGAGCACCGTGATCACCTCGGCCCCATAGCGCTCGAGCTTGGTCGGCCCGATACCCGAGATGGCAGCGAGCTGGCGGGGCGAACGGGGCTGGGAACGGGCGATTTCCTCGAGCGTGCTGTCGTGGAATACGACGTAGGCGGGCACGTTGTCGGCTCGGGCACGCTGCGCACGCCACGACCGCAGCGCCTTGAACGCGTCGGTCCCCTTCTCCGGGGGGCCGGGAGCAGGCGACCCCTGGGGGCGCGGGGTGTCGTCGAGCTCGGCCAAGAACCGGCTCGGGGCCCCGTGGGATGGGTAGCTCAGGGTGAGATGGGTCTTCGCCCGGGTGATGCCCACGTAGAAGAGGCGGCGCTCCTCGGCGATCGCCTCGACCGTCTTCGAACGCTTGAAGGGCAGCTCCCCCTCGAGCAGGCGGGGCAGGAACACGGCCTCGAACTCAAGCCCCTTGGCGCGGTGATAGGTGAGCAGGTTCACTCCCCTGCCCTCGCCTTCGGAACCGAAGCGGGACCTGAGATCGGCCACGAAATCGGCCACAGTTCCGCCGTCGTCGTCGAACTGCCGGGCAAGGCGGACAAGGCGGGCGAGATCCTTCTGGCGAGTCAGCTCTTGTCCGCCCACGTCGTCGGGCACGTCCTCGACGAAGCCGTCGCGGCGGGCGAGCTGCGACACGAGCTCGGAGACATCGCTCGAGCCCCGCCGGCCCAGCGACCCCAGCATGCGGCGGGCGGCGGGCCGCGTCAGAAAGGAGCCGTCTTTGACCTGAAAGGGGATGCTGCGCTCGGCAAACGCCTCCTCGAAGTCCTCCGACCGGTAGTTGACTCGGTAGAGGACCGCTATGTCCTCGTAGGCGACACCCTGCCTGTGAAGCTGCTCGGACCGCCGGGCGATCCAGAAAGCCTCGTCCTCGGTCGCGCCGAGCAGCTCGATCGCCGGCGCCGGGCCTGAGTCCCGCACCGCCTCGAGCACCTTCTCCGCACCGCCCAGTTGGGGCACGAGACGGTTGGCGGTCGCCAGCACTTCGGGGGTGGAGCGGTAGTTCTTCTCGAGCCTTACCACTTTGGTGCGCGCAAAGCGGGCCGGCATCTCCAGGAGGTAGCGAGCGCTCGCACCCGTGAAGCCGTAGATCGACTGGTAGTCGTCGCCCACCACGCAAAGGTCGTCGCGTTCCCCCAGCCAGAGCCCCAATAAGGTCTGCTGCAACAGGTTGACGTCCTGGTACTCGTCGACTGTGAAGGCGAGGTAGCGGCCCTGAAAGCGCTCGTTGGCATAGGAGTCGTTCTCGAACATCTCCACGGCCAGCTCCAAAAGGTCCTCGAAGTCGATCAGCCCACGAGCATTCTTTCCCTCCTCGTACTTGTGGAACAGAGAGCTCATGAGGTCGGCGGGAATCGGGGGCTCGTGATCGCCGAGGCGATCGAGATAGTCGTGGGCCCGGATGCGGCGGTTCTTGGCCCACTCGATCTCCGTGGCGAGGTCGATGGCGGGCCGGAAGCGATAGGGCTTGGGCAGGCGGTTGGCGAGCTGGCGAAGGGCGAGCCCCTTGGAGGGCAGGATGTTGCCGGGCGGTTCGGCCGCGAGGTGGCGCAGCTGAGCCAGGGCGGCGGCGTGGAAGGTGCGAGCCCGCACTCCCGTGACACCCAGCACGGCGAGCCGGGCGCGCATCTCGCCGGCGGCCTTGTCGGTAAAGGTCACCGCCAGTATCGAGGTCGGCTCCAGGGCGCCCGAGCTCACCTGGTGGGCGATCCGACGGGTGATTGTGGTGGTCTTGCCCGAGCCGGCGCCGGCGAGGATGCACAGGGGGCCTCGGACTGCCTTCACCGCCTCGACCTGCTCGGGGTTCAGCCCCTCGAATACGTCCACCAGGCCAACATAAAGGCGGATCTACGTGGACCCGGGCGCGGTGAAGGGCTCAGAAGACGGGGGGGGGCCTGCGGCGTCTTA
>JBPCPZ010000043.1:0-7300 GCA_050998655.1 Actinomycetota bacterium | reverse complement strand
AGCTGGTGGCGCGTGGAAAGAACAACCGTGACATCGGATCCGACCTGTTCATCTCCGAGAACACAGTAAAGAACCACGTCCGTAACATCCTCGACAAGCTCCATCTTCACTCCCGAATGGAAGCGGTCGTCTACGCCGTTCGGGAGGAGCTGCTAGACATCAGATAGCCCGTCGGACCATCTTGCCTCGGCTGCTTAGCCGAGGTCTGCGATAGGTTGGACTCAAGCGGCTGGAGAAGCCGGCTCACACACAAATCAGAGGGACATGGCTATTTTCAAGAAGATCCTCACCGCAGGTGAGGGCAAGAAGCTCAAGTTGCTGGAAGCGGTAGTGCCTTTCGTGAACTCGCTGGAGGACGAAACGCGGGCGCTCGACGACGACTCCCTTCGAGCCAGGACGGCAGAGTTCAAAAGCCGGCTCGACGCGGCGGAAGGTGATGCCCAGACGATCGTGCTCAACGAACTCATGCCGGAAGCGTTCGCGGTGGTCCGCGAGGCGGCGCACCGGGCCATCGGTCAGCGTCACTTCGACGTACAGCTGATGGGGGGCGCAGCCCTTCACTACGGGTGGATCGCCGAGATGAAGACGGGAGAAGGCAAGACCCTGACCGCCACTCTCGCCGTTTACCTGAACGCGCTGCTCGACCGGGGCGTGCACGTTGTGACTGTTAACGACTACCTGGCAAAACGAGACTCGGAATGGATGGGCCGCATATACCGATCCCTCGGACTCGACGTCGGGCTGATACAGAGCAACATGGCGCCCGAACAGCGTGTCCCTGCATACGCTGCCGATGTCACTTACGGGACTAACAACGAGTTCGGGTTCGACTATCTGCGTGACAACATGGTTTCCGAGCTCGAAAGCTTGGCTCAGCGGGGCTACCACTACGGAATCGTCGACGAGGTCGATTCGATTCTGATCGACGAGGCTCGCACCCCGTTGATAATCTCAGGTGCGGCTCAAGAGTCCACTCGCTTGTATCAACACTTTGCAAGCATCGCACCTCGGCTTCAGCGAGACGTTCATTACGAAGTGGACGAGAAGAAGCGAACCGTTGCTATCAGCGAGGAGGGTGTCTCCCGCGTAGAGGAGCTACTGGGCGTGGACAACCTCTACGATCATGTCAACGTCGACATGGTCCATCAGCTCGAGGTTTCGCTGAAGGCGAAGGAGCTTTACAAGAAGGATGTCGAGTACGTCGTCCAAGAGGGCGAGGTCAAAATCGTCGACGAGTTCACCGGCCGCTTGCTCGCCGGTCGCCGCTACTCCGAGGGACTTCATCAGGCCATCGAGGCCAAGGAGAACGTGCGTGTCAAGGATGAGAATCAGACCCTTGCGACGATCACGCTGCAGAACTACTTCAGGATGTACGAAAAGCTTGCCGGGATGACGGGAACAGCTCGTACGGAAGCATCTGAGTTCGGCCATATCTACAAGCTCGATGTCGCTGAGGTGCTTACCAACAAACCGATGATCCGGGCCGACGAGCAGGACCTCATATACAAGCCTGCGGATGCCAAATGGAACGCGGTGGCCGACGATATCGCGGGCCGCGTGGACAAGGGGCAGCCGGTGCTCGTGGGCACCGTGTCGATCGAGAAGTCGGAACATCTCTCGAACGTGCTCCGCAAGCGAGGCGTCCCACACACGGTGCTCAACGCCAAGCAGCATGAGAAGGAAGCTGGAATCGTCGCACAGGCAGGGCGTACGGGAGCGGTCACGGTTGCCACGAACATGGCGGGTCGCGGCGTCGACATCATTCTTGGCGGCAATGCCGAAGGAATGGCTCGTTCCGAGATGACGGCCGCGGGGTGGGACAACGATGCCTACCTATTGGATCAGTACCCAGCGGAAGAACGGCGTGCGTATGAAGACGAGTTCGCCCCGCTGCTCGAGCGCTTCACCAAGCAGTGCGCCGCCGAGCGTGACGAGGTAATAGAGGCGGGCGGGCTCTATGTCTTGGGGACTGAGCGCCATGAGTCACGGCGGATCGACAACCAGCTGCGCGGCCGCTCAGGGAGGCAGGGCGACCCCGGAGAGAGCCGCTTCTACCTGTCCTTGGAAGACGACCTCATGCGCTTGTTCGCGTCGGATCGTATCGCCGGCCTGATGAGCCGCATGAAGATCCCCGACGACGTCCCCATCGAAGCCAAGCTTGTCTCCAAAGCAATCGAAAGAGCGCAAACTCAAGTCGAGTCCATGAACTTCGAGATCCGCAAGAACGTCCTCAAGTACGACGAGGTAATGGACAAGCAGCGTCAGATCATCTATGGGGAGCGCCGTCAGATCCTCGAAGGACAGGACTTCCGGGATCAGGCGATCGAAATCGTCACCGACGTGCTCGAGTCGGCGGTGGGCCAGACGGTTGACGTTGACGCCTTTCCGGAAGAGTGGGACTGGGATCAGCTCTTCGTCCACATGCGCGAGTTCTACCCCACGACCTTGAAGCCCGATGACTTCGACAGGTCTTCGGTGGCCTATGAGGAAGTTGTCGACGCATTCGTCAAGGACGGGCTCGAGGTCTACGAAGTTCGGGAGCAGACTCTGGGGGTCGAGCAGACGCGCTCCATCGAACGGGCGGTGCTGCTGGCGGTGATCGATAACCGCTGGCGAGAGCACCTCTACGAGATGGACTACTTGCAGGAGGGAATCGGGCTACGGGCGATGGGTCAGCGTGATCCCTTGGTCGAGTACCAGCGCGAGGGTTTCGACATGTTCCTTCGTATGCAGGATGTCATCAAGGAGGACTTCGCTCGTTACATGTTTCACGTGGAAGCGGTGCAGGAGCAGCAGCAGCGCCGGGCCGAGCCAAAGCAGTTACGGCAGGAGAGACGCCAGATCCCCATGGCGGGCATGCATGCCCCCGCCGAGGCGGCTACCCCCCCGGACGCGGAGGCAGATATCGGGCAGGCGGTCTCCTCCAAGGTGCCGCGCAACGCCCCCTGCCCATGCGGCAGTGGCAAGAAGTTCAAGCAGTGCCACGGACGCCCCGGCGCCGTCGGCCTCTCCTGACGCGCAGGGACAATCCTTGGCCGCCATCCCTGGCCCGCCACCCATGAGGTGGCCAGATGTCCTCAGTCCGCGTCAGACCACTGCGGCCTGCGCCCCGGGCTTTGTGCCGGCCGTGCGTGTCGCGAGCGTCGCTCCGGTTACTCTGGCGCACCATGGAAGATTTGACTGATGGATTGAGCGCGATCAGGGAGAGGCTCCAGCAGATCAGGGGCTATCTTTGAGGTTCCTGCCAAACGCGTCCGCCTAGAGCAACTCGCACCCGCCTCTCAGGCTCCCAATTTCTGGGACGATCCCACCTCGGCTCGTAAGACCATGGCCGAAAGCTCCCGGCTGTCACGTGACCTGTCCGATTTCGATTCCATCGAGGCTCGTCTCTCGGACGCCGAGGTGCTGTGGGGTCTAGCCCGTTCCGAGCACGACGAAGCCGCGGCCTCAGAGGCCGCCGCTGAGATGGATGCACTTACCAGAGAGCTTGACTCCCTCGAGGTCGTGTCTTTGCTCGGAGGGGAGTTCGACGATCATCCGGCGATTTTAGAGATCCATGCCGGAGAGGGCGGCACCGACTCCCAGGACTGGGGGGAGATGCTGCTTCGCATGTACCTGCGTTGGGCCGAGCTGCGAGGCTTCAAAGCCGAGCTGGTCGAGGCCACCCCGGGCGAGGAGGCGGGCATCAAGAGCGCCACCGTGACCGTGGAGGGGCCTTACGCCTATGGTCTGGCCGCGGCCGAGCGGGGCGTACACCGGCTCGTGCGGATCTCTCCCTTCGATTCGCAGAAACGCAGGCACACCTCTTTTGCCTCGGTCGACGTAACGCCGGAGGTGACCGACGACATCGAGATAGACATCAACCCCGACGACCTGCGTGTCGACACCTACAGGTCCTCGGGGGCCGGAGGCCAGCACGTCAACGTGACCGACTCGGCGGTGCGGATAACCCACCTCCCTTCGGGGATCGTTGTCTCGTGCCAGAACGAGCGGTCACAGATGCAGAACAAAGCCGTCGCCATGCGGATTCTCAAGTCCCGCCTGCTGGCCCGGGCGCGCGCCGAGCGGGAGCAGGAGATGGACGCCCTCAGAGGCGAAAAGCGGGGCATCGGATTCGGTTCCCAAATTCGCTCTTACGTCTTGCACCCTTATCAGTTGGTCAAGGACCACCGCACCGATCTCGAGAGCGGGAACGTACAGTCGGTCCTGGGCGGCGAAATCGACCGCTTCATCGAAGCCGAGCTGCGACGGGCGGCCCGACAAGGGGCCTCGGCGTGATGGAGAGCGGGAGCTATGGTAGAAGTTTCCATGTAAGGGGGGTTTTGATCCCGGCGCTCCGGTGCCCTACCCTTTGCTCACGGCCTCCTCGACCGAGGGGCGGCCACTGTGAGGCGCGTAACCCGCATGAGCAAACCAGATGATTAAGACCAAAGACCTCGTCAAGGAATACAAGGGCAGCGTGAAGGCCCTCGACGGAATCACACTTGACATCGAGAAGGGCGAGTTTGTGTTCGTGGTCGGGCCATCGGGCTCGGGCAAGTCGACATTCATGAAGCTTCTGACCAAGGAGGAAGAACCCACCGGCGGCGAGGTCTTTGTGGCCGGCAAGGATCTCTCGAGCCTTCCCCGGTGGAGGGTGCCCTACCTCCGACGCAACGTCGGCTGTGTGTTCCAGGACTTCAAGCTCCTGCCCAACAAGACCGTGTTCGAGAACGTCGCTTTTGCTCTGGAGGTGATCGGCCGACCCAAAGCCTTGATCCAGCGCCAAGTACCACAGATTCTGGAACTGGTCGGCCTCGGTGAGAAGCTCGACCGTTTTCCCGACGAGCTCTCGGGCGGCGAGCAGCAGCGAGTCTCGATCGCGCGCGCATTCGTAAACCGGCCGCTGATCCTAATCGCCGATGAGCCCACCGGTAACCTCGATCCCACCACGTCGGTAGGGATCATGAGACTGCTCGACCGCATCAATCGCACCGGAACCACCGTGGTGATGGCCACTCACGACCATGCCATCGTTGATTCGATGCGACGCAGGGTGGTCGAGCTCGAGAGCGGTCAGATCGTCAGGGATCAGTCACGCGGCATATACGGAGTGGGAGCGCGATGAGACTCAACTACTTCCTGTCCGAGACGGCGGTGAATCTCAAGCGCAATCTGCTGATGACCGTCGCGGCGATTTCCACGGTGGCGATCTCGCTGCTGTTGCTCGGCGGCGCACAGATTCTTCAACTCGTCGTCGCCAACGTCACTTCGACCTGGGACGGCAAAGTCGAGGTCTCGGTATTTCTGCGCAGCGACATCACCGAGGGTGAGCTCGACGGTTTGAGATCGGATCTGGCAGGAATGCCGGAGATCGACACCTTCACCTATGTTTCCAAGAACCAGGCCTACGAGGATTTCAAGAAGCTTTACCCGGACAACCCCGAACTCTACGAAGTGCTACCCAAAGATAGCTTGCCAGCGTCTTTCAGGGTAAGTCTCGTTGATGCTTCCGCCGCGGAGGAGGTCGCCGCTCGTGTCGAGGGCAGCCCGGGAATCGACGAGGTCAATTTCGGCGGCGACATCATCCGGCGGTTGCTTCAGGTCAACACTCTCTTGCGCGCTGTGACGCTCGGCATGTCGGCAGTGCTAATGGTGGCCGCGGCGGCCCTCATCGCCAACACCATCCGCTTGGCGATCTATGCGCGACGTGAGGAGATCTCGATCATGAAGCTGGTCGGGGCGACCAACTGGTTCATCCGTATCCCCTTCATGTTCGAGGGGGTGTTCGCGGCCCTCACCGGCGCCATCGTCTCCAGCCTCGTCGTTCTGGGCGCCAACGAGCTGTTCTTCTCCAAGATGGGGGACGTTCTGGCGTTTCTGGGGCCGGTGTTCACGTTCTCCGCCTGGGAGATCGCCAAAGTCCTGCTGATCTTGGTTGGTGGAGGAGTTGTCGTCGGTCTGTTTGGCTCTGCGCTGGCGCTGAGGCGCTTCCTCGAGGTCTAAAGGGCTCTTCTCGGCAAGCCGATTGAGAAGGGCCGGACCCGTGCTCGGCTTTGGTGCTCCTGTTGCTCAAGTTGAGAGAGTTAATTAAGATCGTTATTGTGAATAGGCCAGTTTCTCCCCGACGAGGGCTCTGGATGACGGTCCTGGCACTCCTGTGTGCGCTTGTCTCATCCCACTCTGCAGTGGCAGACCCGGGCGATCGCCTCGAAAGCATCGAGAAGCGGCGGGAGCGAATCGAGCGCCGCCAGGGAGCGCTGGCCAACCGGGAATCTACGCTTGCCGGGCAGGTTGCGGCTCTCGATACCGAGCGCGCCCGGGTTCAGGCACAGGTCGACAGGCTGGACAGGGTCATCACCCGCCTCGACCTGCGCATCGAGGACAAGGTCGAGGATTTGACCCGGGCGCAAAAGGAGCTGGCTCTGCTGGCGGCGGATCTCAAGATCGTCGACCAGCGCTTGAGCTTCAGGCGGGGAATCTACGAGGACAGGGCCGTGGCCTCCTACAAGGCCGGCCCCACGGCCGTGGTCGACACCCTGCTGTCGGCCGAATCATTCTCCGATCTGGTCGAAAGGGCGGCCTACTACGCCTCGGCGCTGGACTCCGACAGCCGGCTCATCTCCCAAATCGGCATTCTGCAAGCAGAGACCGAGTACCAGCAGGAGCTGGTCGAGGAGAAGCGAGCCGAGATCATCCTCGACAAGGATGCTCTCGAGCGAGACCGAGCGGGCGTCTCGGAGGCGCGGCACCTCAGGGTCGGCGTGGTGCGGGCCAAAGAGGCCGTTATCGCCCAGAAGCGCGAGCTTCTGGCGACCGTCCGCTCCGACCAGTCACGGCTCGCGGAGATCGATCGCGAGCTCCAGCAAGACGCCGCCCGGATCCAGGCGTTGTTGGCGCCTGTGCCCTCGGGCCTGTCCCCGCCGGTGGGGGGTGGGGAGCTCTCGCTACCCGCCAACGGCCCCATCACCTCCGGCTTTGGCTTCCGAATACACCCCATTTTCGGGGGTTCACGCATGCACACCGGCATCGACATAGGAGCTCCTTACGGGGCGCCGGTGTGGGCCTCCGATGACGGGACGGTCGCCTATGTGGGCACGATGTCGGGCTACGGCAACGTTGTCGCCATCGAGCACGGTGGAGGGTTGGCTACCACCTACAACCATCTCTCCGCTTTCCTGGTCTCGGAGGGCCAGAGCGTAGAGCGGGGGAGCCAGATAGCGGCAGTGGGCTGCACCGGATACTGCACGGGTCCCCACCTGCACTTCGAGGTCCGGGTTGGCGGTGCTCCGGTAGACCCGATACCTTATCTCCAGTAGCG
>JBPCPZ010000115.1:0-9929 GCA_050998655.1 Actinomycetota bacterium | reverse complement strand
CGATCCCGCAGAAGGAGCGGAGCCCAAACGCGCGGGGCATACCCCGGCGCTTTTTGTGCTGAAGGTCCAATCCTGTAGGGGCCGCGGCGTAACGAGCGGCAGATGTCGCAGGCTCAGATGAGTCTTGCGGCCCCGAAGGCGACGATGGACAGGGTGAGCATCGTTCCGGCCGAGGCGGCGATGAACGCGCGCGTCTGCTCACGCAGGGCGCCGTGGAGGTCGTGCAGCCGGTCGTCGAAGCGCTCCATGTGCCGCTCTATACGATCCATGCGCTGGTCGATCCCGTCCATGCGGTGGCCGAGATCAGTTCTCAGTTCCCGCAAGTCGCTCTTGGTCGCCAGGTCACTCGCGTGGGGCGGCAGGTGTTGCATCAGCGTGGCGGCATGGTCGTCTCCGATAACCTCCTCAAGCCGATCATACAGAGCCTGCCGAGCCCGTTCCTCCGTTGCCATCTTCAACCTCCTGCTCAGGCCCTCTTCGGGGGTCAGGATGACGGGAGGGTGTGACAATTGGATGGGATCAGTCGTCGGTCTCGTCGCGTTCTCCGCCCAGACTCTCGAGCAGGCCCCGATGAGCGCGCGTCGCTCGCGGTCGTCGAGGCGTGCCTCGGAGTTGGCGAGCGCGTAGCTCAGAGGAGTCTCCTTGTCGGGCGTTTCAGTCAGCGCTTTCAGGCTTTTCATGGCGGCTATTTTAGAAGCGTGCGGGCCGCTATCGTGGGTCTGTGAAAAGGTCTCTTGGTGGAGGAGCGCATCGCGGCCCGGTCGCGCATGTTCGCCAGCGACGTTCGGTGCGGATAGTACAGGCCCTCTTGGTCCTGTGCGCTGCGGGCTTGTTGCTGTGGGCCGGTTTTGCGTGGGGCCTGAGCTCCGGCTACGCGCGAGGAGCGCAGGCGTCGGAAATCGATCCACCCGTTCGCTCGAGCACGGCTCAGACGGTGGTGCTCGGAGTGCTGGGGGTGGGGGCGCTGGGAGCCGCGTTGGCGTTACAGGGCTCCGGCGTGCGTATCCCTGTACCGGCCCGGCTCGATGACCTCACGGCGCGCGCCGAGAAGGCGGCGGTCGAGCGAGCCGAACGCGCCGCCACGGACCGCGACTGAGGAGTCAGTCCCGGCCGGCGCGAGCGGTCCAGTGGGCCGCGACACGTCCGGATGCGGTTTCGGCTGCCCCCGGTCGTTCCAGTAGGTCGGCGATGTCGTCGGCCCGGTCGATGTCGAGCTCCAGACGGGGAAGCCGCAGGATCGAGCAGCGGAGCTTCGCAGCTGAGGCATGTGCGAGGTGAGCCTGCAGGCTGCGGGGACCGAAGGCGGGCTCGATGAGCCCGGCTCGGTTCATGTAGAGAGCATTCGTGCCGCCGTCGCGCAGGGCCGGAACTACGACCATCTCTGAGGTCGCGCCCACGTCGAAAATATCCAGCAGATCGTCGCGCGTTCCCAAAGGCACGTCGGCGGGCACGATCGTGATAGATGTCGCTCCCCGTTCACCTGCGTAAGCGACAGCGGTCCTCAGCGCCGGGTTGAGTCCGCCGCCTGGATCCTCGATCACGCCGAAGCCGAAGCGCCGGGCCCGGCGCTCGACCACAGGGTCGGCCGTCACCACCCACCACCGAACCCAGTCGCCAGCGACGCACAACGCGAGCGCATCGTCCAACAACGCGCTCGCCAAGGCGCGACGCGCCTCGTCGCCAAGCTTGTGTGCCATGCGCTGCTTGGCGAACTGGAGACTCTTGACCGGAAGGATGCCCATATCCATTAGGCCCGGAGACTACGCTGCCAGTATGGTGTCGGGCGGTCAAAAGAAGGTGTCGTGCGGTCGAAAAAGGGAGCGGAGTGGAGAGCGACGCTCGCAAGCACTGGAAACACCTCTATGAGGAAATAGTCGCCACGGAGATCTGCTGCGGCTGCTCTGCCTGCATTGTCGCTTGTCCTCACAAGGTCCTTGAGCTTCGAGACTTCGATCCCGTGCAGACCGACAACCGCTCCCCCTTCGACAACTGCATCCACGGCGAGGAGGGTTGCTCGCTGTGCGCGATGGCGTGCCTGAGGCTGGAACCTGCGCTCCAGACCATCGAGAGCTCTGTTTTCGGGCGGCGCCGCAAGGAGTCCGAGCCGGAGGGCGCCTATCGTCACAAGACACTGGCGCGCGCCACCGACGAGCGCGTGTTGGCCCGCGGCCAGGACGGCGGCGCCGTCACTGCGTTGCTCAAGTTCGGCTTCGATCAAGAGAAGCTGGATGGTGCGGTGGTGGCGGCGCCCTCCGAGGACGTCCCGTGGCTGGACGAGCCCAAGCTCATCCGCAGTTCAGAGGAGTTGCTTCGGACCGCGGGCTCGCGCTACACCTACTGCGCCACGCCGCTGGGGCTCAAGCAGGCCGCCGCAGCCAAATGCAAGGATGTCGCTCTTGTGGGTGTCTCGTGTGAGTCGACCGCCGTGCGTGAGCTGGCCGCCGAGGGCATCAAGCGGTGGGTGCGCTCGCTAAGACTGGTGATCGGGTTGATGTGCTGCGAGACCTTCGACTACGGGGCCTTCATGGTCTCGAAGGTGGAACGGGACATGGGCCTGGCGCTAGATGCCGTGACGAAGGTAAACGTCAAGGGCCGCGTGATTGTCACGATGGAGGATGGGCGGGATGTGGAGATCCCACTGAAGGATGCGAGGCCGTACGCGAACGAGTGGTGTCACCACTGCCCCGACTTCGCAGCCGAGCATGCGGACCTCTCCTGCGGCGGCCTGGGAATGGAGGGGTGGACGATGATACTGGTCCGCTCCGAGCGTGGTGAGAGCTTCCTTCAGGGGGCGATCGATGCCGGGGTGCTTGAACTGAGGGATGCGGAGGAGGCGCCGCAGGCGCTCAAAGTCATGGATAGGCTGGCGAAGAAGCAACGACAGCGCATCAAAGCTTTCGAGCCGCATGCGGCGGCACGCTGGCCGACGGAGCAGCTGCTGGCGGCGGCGCGCAGCGAGGAGTCCTCAGCCTCGGCCAACGGCCAAGTCGACCCACTTAATCGGTAGTCAGTCGCGGGCGGGGCGGCGGTGGCGCCGCAGACGGAGCTGTGGCCGGCACCGAGATCTTGCCAGAGTGGGATCGCGTGGTTTGCGGGGGCCGTCGAGGAGGCCCTCGGCGTCCTTCAAGGCGAACACCGCCAGAGATGGCAGGCGGCAGCGAAACCGTCCCCGTCCCTGGTGACCCTTGCCTTGCTGTGGAGCTGCCATTGATGCGTTTTCCTTGCCGACTCGTGAACGATCCTTACAGGAAATATTTACCACTTCAGGGCACGCACCCGCCATCCGTAAAGTAGGCCACCGCCCCCCAAGTCTTTCCATTGGCAGTGGGCAAGGGTGGTGCAAGGGAGCCGCAACGCCCGCTTGGCAAAAAAGGGCGTACATCGCGAAGAGGTGCCTATTGCTTCGCGCTCGGCGGCGCGCCGGGGCAGACTCAGCCCGCTCCAGATAGAGCGACGGAGGAAGGCGGGGCCAAGGGCGTGTGCAGCTAGGCTGCGCCCTCTCGCTCTCCGCCGAGGCATTCGGGGCACTTGAACACGCTGGTGGCGCCGGTGCCGGGCACGTGGACGCTGACGAAGCGCCCGGCGGAAACGGCCGCAATCTTGCGGCACCAAGCGCAACGAGCAGTCATGCCCTCCGGGTAGTCACCTTCAATGATAGCGGCGCGGGCGCGATGAGCTTCAGGTTCGGTCAGTCTCCTCATGGCCCCAGTATATAGAACGCGAGTTCGCTATCCAAATCAATAGGCCAGAATGGCCCTATCGACTCGAACGTTAACCCGCTGCCGGCTCCTCGGCCGCCGCCATGTCGGCTCGTCGGAGATCGATGTGCCCCATCATCTCGGAGGGGGTAATGAAGTCTACCGGGACCCCGTACTTCTGCAGATCCTCGTACAGGGGCAGGTGGCGGTTCACCAGGTTCCCGATGAGGCTCTTCACGATGAACAGCTCCGCCGGATAGGCATATTGGGCCCGCCAGCCGTACTCACCCGGGATCACCTTGCCCCACATCTTTACCCTGCCGACGACCGCCGGATAGCGCTCGATCTCGAGGCGCGACCACAGCTTGCTCCAGGTGTCGTAAACCTCGAGCAGGCGCGGGAGTGAGTCGACCGCGTAGAGACCGCATTTGCACTTGGGATCAGGAGCGTTGTGGTCCCCGCCCGAGTGCGTCAGCTCGAAGCGGAAGCCGAGGGTCTGGGTGCAGTCGGCGACCTGGGCTTGCCGCGGCCTCCAGAAATCGTCGCAGGTCACACTCCGGAGCAGGTAGGGCCCCGTCTTCTTACGCCGAACGCCCCAGGAGTTGTCGAAGTAGCGGATGACGTGGCGCCTGGCGATCCACAGGCGCCAGCCCTCGACCGTGCCGGGGTAGTCGGCCACGCCGGCCCCCGGGTCGTCGGAGAACCTCATACCGGCACCGTGGCCGGCTCGGGGGCCTCCTGCGGTTGCGGCGCGGGAATTGGAAGACGCTCCGGGATCGGCGTAACCGTTGGCTCCCAGGTCTCCGGTAGTCCCTCCTCGCCGATGTCTAGAGCGCGTGGCCCCCGCCGAGGGGGTACGGAGTTACGGCACCCGGCTCTGCCCTTGCGTGTCCCCATTACGAGCCCCCCTGTAGCGTCTTCCGTTGTTGTTCCTCCAAATAGTGCCAGGAAAAGGGGAAAATTTCTATGGCCGCGAAGGATGGTCTTGGTGCCCCACGCGGGCTAGTCCCTCCGATCGCGCTCGGCGCGCCCGGGAGTACCGAATACGGACCCTGGAGAGCTTTGGGCGCGTTTGACCACGGGGTGGAGTGAGGCGGGGACCGGGCTCAGCCCAAGGAGTCGAGGGCGCGGATGAGGTCTGAGATGATGTCGGCAGGATCCTCCAGACCGACCGAGAGGCGGCAGAAGCCCTCGGAGATGCCCGCGGACTCCAGCTCCTCGGAGGAGAGCTGCGTGTGGGTAATGCTGGCAGCGTGGACGAGCAGGCTGTGATGGCCCCCGAGCGAGGCGGCTGGGGTGACCAATCGGAGTGCCTCCTGGAAACGTGCGGCACGCTCCCGGCCGCCTGTCACCTCGAGTCCGAGCACGCCTCCACCCCGCCCCCCGAGAAGCTTGTCGGCCAGGACATTGTCGGGATCGCCTTCCAGAGCCGGGTAGTGGATCGCCTCGACTCCAGGGTGACGTTTCAGGGTCCGTGCCACCGCCAGCGCAGAGCTGCAGGAGCGCTCCACCCGAAGTCCCACCGTCGCCAGGCCGCGCACGGCGAGCCATGCGTTGAACGGGGACAGGGTGGCCCCGAAATCACGCCCCAACTCCTGCAGTTCGCGAATGAAGCCTCCATCCCCACACACGACGCCCCCGAGCAGGTCGTGATGCCCGCCGAGGAACTTGGTGGCAGAGTGGACGACGGCGGACGCGCCGTGTTCCAGCGGCCGGCACAGACAGGGGCTGGCAAAGGTGTTGTCGACCACCAGGGGCACGCCGGCATCTGCAGCCAAAGACGCGAGCTGGTCGAGGTCGGCAACGCGCACGCGTGGGTTCCCGATCGTCTCGCAGAAGAGCAGTCGAGATCCCTCGAGCGCCTCGGCGATTCCGTCGAAGTCCGCGACGTCGAAGATCCGGGCCGAGATCCCGTAGCGCGGCAGCCTCGTCTCCATCAGCTCGTGCGTGCCTCCGTATACCTGACGAGCCGCCACGAAGTGGTCTCCGGAGCTGCACAGGGAGAGGAAGATCGCAGTGATGGCGGCCATTCCCGAAGAGAAAGCTTCCGCCTCTGCCGCCCCCTCGAGGTCTGCGACCGCGGCCTCGAACGCGTCGACTGTGGGATTGGCCCAGCGGCTGTAGGTGTAGCCCGCGCCGACCTTCTCTGCCGAGGCACGCGCAAAGGCGTCGGCATCCGAGAAAGAAAAGGTGGTGGACGGGTCGAGCCTCAGGGCGAGGGGCACCCCTGGTTGCGGAGGAGGGCTCGGAGGGTGGACGGCGCGCGTCTGAAGCCCCCGCTCGGGTTCAGGACTCAGAGATGCACCACCGGGCACGTCAGAGTGCGGGTGATTCCTTCGACCGACTGGATCTTGGCGACGACGAGCTTGCCGAGATCGTCGACGTTGGGGGCGCTGGCTCTGACGATCACGTCGTAGGGACCGGTCACGTCCTCCGCCGCGTCGACGCCGGTGATCTCGTTCACCTCAGTCGCCACTTGAGCGGCTTTGCCGACCTCCGTCTGGATCAGGATGTATGCCTGAACGTCCGCCACCCTCGTCCTCCCTTGTTCGTCCTGCCTTGTCCGGTCGATGATTCCCCGCTGCCTGGACTGCCCCCGGCCGCCGTTTGTCTCTGGGCGGTGCGGAAGACTAAGGGTAAGCCAGACCAGCTCTTGGCGTAAAGGCTGTGGCTGACCTACCGGCTACACGCCTGCAAGCCGCGGTTAGGCTCGCCGTTCTGGGGGCTTCGGTCGCCGAGACAAAGTGCTCATGAGTTGGTCGGGTCGTAGAGATGAGTCGGGAGAGAGGCGCGTTGGATGAGTGATGAGGTCAGCGGAATCCAGACGACCGGCCGGGTCATGCGGAACCAAAGCGCCCCCGAGCTGGTGGAGCTGGCAACTTGCAGGAACGAATCACGACTAGCGGCGTCGGGTGCGCTGGTGGCACTGACGGGTGAGCGCACCGGCAGGTCACCGAAGGACAAGTTTTTCGTGCGTCACGGAGACAGCGCCAAGCAGATCGCGTGGAGCGCGACCAACCAGGGGGTCGAGCCCGAGGTCTATGACGCGCTGTTCGAGCGGGCAAGAGACCATCTGGCGGACAAGGACCTATTCGTCGTCGACGGCTACATCGGCGCCGATCCCAAGCATCGCATCAGGCTGCGGGTTATCTGTGAGCTTGCATGGCACGCGCTGTTCGCCCGACAACTCTTCCGGCGCCTCGAGGAAGAAGAGCTCGAGGGCTTTCAGCCGGACTTCACGGTGGTGGCGGCTCCCGGCTACCAGTGCCGGCCCGAACGGGATCACACCAACACGAACGCGTTTGTCGGTCTCGACCTCGAGCGCAAGCAGGTTCTGATCTGCGGCACCTATTACGCGGGTGAGATCAAGAAGTCGTTGTTCACCGCGGCCAACTACCTCATGCCTCAAGAGGGAGTGCTTCCTATGCACTGCTCCGCCAACCTCTCGGATCGCGAGGGCGTTGCGCTGTTCTTCGGCCTTTCGGGGACTGGTAAGACAACCCTGTCGGCGGACCCCGACCGCCGGCTGATCGGCGACGACGAGCACGGTTGGTCGGATGATGGAATCTTCAATTTCGAAGGCGGTTGCTATGCCAAGTGCATCAATCTCACTGAGGACAAGGAGCCCCAGATCTGGAATGCGATTACCTTCGGTTCGGTCGTCGAGAACGTCGTCATGGATCCGCGGACACGATCCGTCGACTTCGACGACGATTCCCTTACCGAGAACACACGCGCCGCCTACCCACTCGAGCTGATCCCAGGCTACGTCCCCGAAGGTAGGGGAGGGCATGCGGAATCGATCGTGTTCCTCACCGCCGACGCATTCGGTGTCCTGCCACCGATCTCGATC
The DNA here is from genome assembly GCA_050998655.1 of Actinomycetota bacterium. Classification (GTDB taxonomy): domain Bacteria; phylum Actinomycetota; class CADDZG01; order CADDZG01; family WHSQ01; genus JACDAL01. The sequence continues at coordinate 2,378 of JBPCPZ010000115.1, read as the reverse complement.
CTGAATCCAGCAAGCGTGGCTTATCACTACCTGTCGGGCTTCACCGCCAAGCTGGCCGGGACCGAGGCGGGGATGTCGGACGAGCCCGAGGCCACCTTCTCGACGTGCTTCGGCGCACCGTTTCTTCCACTGGCCCCCGGCGTCTACTCGAAGATGCTCCAAGATCGGATGAGCCGCCACCGGGCGCGGGCTTTCCTTCTCAATACGGGCTGGACCGGCGGTCCCTACGGCATCGGCTCGCGGATCGACCTCGAGCACACACGCGTGATGGTGCGGGCTGCGCTGGGGGGAGAGCTCGAAGGCGTGGAAACCAGGACGCACCCGGTGTTCAATCTCGAGTATCCGGTGACCTGCCCAGGGGTGCCCGATGAGATCCTCGACCCTCTCAAGGCGTGGGCCGATCCCCAGGCCTACGAGATCCAGGCCAAGGAGCTCGCCCGGATGTTCGTGGAGAACTTCGAAGCATTCTCCGGAGAAGTACCGCCCGAAGTCGTCGAGGCGGGGCCGCGCGCGAGCTGAGCAAGCCCCCGGCCGCTGTCAGAAGCGATCCGCTGGAGGATCGCGTGACCAGAGTGGGTGAGCTCGGAGAGCGCGCGCTGATTCGCAGGATCATCGAGCACCTGCCGCCCGCGCCCGAGGGCGAGCGGTGGGCTGGTGATGATGCCGCGGTCTTGACCGTGGGCCCAACACGGTTCGTGCTCACGATCGACACGCTGACCGACAAGCTCGATTTCGACCTGTCGAGCGGCTCCGGCGGCTCCGGCAAGGACGCGGGGTGGAAGGCGATGGCCGCGAATGTCTCCGATGTCGCCGCCATGGGCGCGAGGCCGCGCCACGCGGTGGTGTCGCTGAGCCTGCCCGCCGAGACCGCCGTCGCCGACGCCGACGATATAGCCGCCGGCCTGGCCGAGGCCGCAGCGCGCTGGCAGGTGGGGCTGGCCGGCGGTGACGTCGGCGCGGCCTCCGAAATCTCGATCACGGTCGCCCTCACCGGGGAGGTGGGGGTGCACGGGCCGGTGCTGCGTTCCGGCGCCGCAGCAGGCCAGGCTCTGTGCGTGACCGGTTTCTTGGGAGGAGCCGCTGCGGGCCTCCAAAGCCTGCGGGCATCGACCGGCACAGAGCCTCAGGCCCACGAGGCGAGGCTGCGCACCCGCCAGCTCCGACCGCAGGCGCGCCCCGAGGCGGGGCTCGCTCTGGCAGGCCTAGCCACGGCCATGATCGACGTCTCCGACGGACTGGCAGTGGACCTCTCCAACTTGCTGGACTCCTCCGTCGCGGGGTGCGAGATCGATCCGGAGGAGATTCCGGTCGACCCGGATCTATTGGTGCTGGCGGCAGAGCCTGGGTGGGAGGAACTCGACCCCCTGCTCCTGGCTCTCACAGGAGGGGAGGACTACGAACTCTTGTTCGCTCTCGAGGAGGCCGGCCTCGGCTCTGCCGAAGAGGCCCTGCGCGAGCTGGGGGTAGGAATGTCACGCATCGGCACAGTCGTGGCGGATAGTAGGAGAGTGGGCGACGAGAATTTGGACCACTTCAGGAGCTTGGGATGGCAGCACCTGCAAGACCGCTAGAGAACGTACCCACTGCGCTGAGCATCGCCGGGTCCGACTCGGGGGGAGGGGCGGGCATCCAGGCCGACCTCAAGGTGTTCATGGCGTTCGGCTGTCACGGAATGAGCGCCGTGACCGCGTTGACGGCCCAGAATACGAGGGGGGTCACGGGCGTGCACGAGGTCCCCGCCGCGTTCGTCGTGGAGCAGATCCACGCGGTCGTTACCGACCTCGGCGTCGACGCCGCCAAGACCGGCATGCTGGCCTCGGCTGAGATCGTGAAGGCGGTCGCCGAGGCCGTCGTCGTTCACCACATCTCTCCCCTGGTAGTGGACCCCGTGTCGGTGTCAAAGCACGGGAGCCCCCTTCTGTCACAGGATGCAGTCGATGCCCTGAAGTCGCGGCTGCTCCCTCATGCCGCTCTCGTCACTCCCAACCTGCCCGAAGCCGAAATGCTTCTGGGCCACTCGGTGAGTTCGCTCGAAGAGATGAAGGAGGCCGCTCGCCGGCTGGCCGACCTCGGGCCTGGGGCGGTGCTGGTGAAGGGTGGACACCTCCAGAGCGAGGACGCGGCCGTCGACGTCTTCTTCGACGGGGCCTCGGTGGAGGAGCTGCGCGGCCCCCGCTTCGACACCAAGGACACGCATGGCACCGGTTGCGTTTTGGCGGCGGCGGTGACCGCGGGGCTGGCGAAGGGGGCCGACATGGCGCAGGCGGTGGCCGACGCCAAGGCCTTCGTGGCCGGCGCCATCGAGAGAACCCTGCGCCTGGGCTCGGGCTACGGTCCGGTCAACCCGGGCTGGCGGCTGAGCTGAAGGGAGCCTGCAC
>JBPCPZ010000049.1:0-7239 GCA_050998655.1 Actinomycetota bacterium | reverse complement strand
GAATGGGCCCGGCCACTGGCCCGGAACGCCAATTCCTGGAAACGCGGGTAACTCCGTGTTTGCCGGGCACAGAACCACGTTCACCGCGCCTTTTGCCGACCTCGACCTTCTGCGACCAGGCGACCCGGTCACGACGCGGGTGGGTCGCAACCCACCCATTACCTATCGAGTGTCCAGAACCACGGTTGTACCAGAATCGGAGTACGTCGACTTCGTGCTCAAGCAACCGAAGAAGAGGCGGGCCCGGATTCTCACTCTATTCGCCTGCACTCCCAAGGGGCAGCGGACCCATCGGATCGTCGTGTCGGCACACGCGCAGAGCGCTCCCGAAAAATAGCGCCAAGTCGTACCAATCCGGTCGACGCTCAGCTTACGAATCGGTGAGTACGCAGCCAACGAATAAGAGCAGGGATGCGCACGAGTATCCCACCAACAGAAAGGAGGGTTGCATGAGTGATAAGCAGGTTTTCGATGGACAGGCTGTTATGACCATCGAGGACTCCTATGCTCGACGCAACTTTCTGAAGTACGCCGCCGTATTTGGCGTCGGAACAACACTAGCCGTGGCCGGACTTGGCGATCGTCGTTCCGCCTCTGGTCAAAGCGGAGGTGACATCGATATTCTCAACTATGCACTGACGCTCGAATACCTCGAGGCCGACTTCTACAAGCAAGGCCTCGATGCCGGAATTCTCTCGGGCCGGGAGAAGGCCCTCATTGCCCCCATCGGAGCCCACGAGGACGCGCACGTCTCGACGATCTCCTCGACTATCTCGGACCTCGGCGGCAAGCCCGTCAAGGCACCGAAGACCAAGTACCCGCAGGGCACGTTCGGCGACAAGGGAACTTTTCTGGAGACGGCCTCTGTATTCGAGGAACTCGGAGTCGCCGCCTACCACGGCCAGGGCACTGCGATTGAGAACGTCGACCTGCTTGCAGCGGCCGCGTCGATCGCGGGGGTCGAATCCCGCCATGCGGCGATCATCGCCGACCTTATCGGCGGAAACCCGTTCCCTGCCCCGGTCGAGGACACCAAGACCATGAAGCAGGTCCTCAGGGCCGCAATGCCGTTCATCAAGAGTTAGAAGGGCTGATCACACATGGATAGAAGAGACTTCATGACGGGGACTGCGGCCACCATTCCCGCAGTCGTGGGCCTCCAGATGCTGGGCCAGCGGTTTGCTTTCGCACAGGGCGCGGACTTCGCCAACGATGTCGAGGTACTGAACTACGCGCTAACGCTCGAGTATCTCGAGTCGGAGTTCTACCGTCAGGGCAACGAGGCGGGGCTGCTCAAAGGCAAGGAGGCCCAGTACCTCGAGACGATCGGGGCCGACGAGGACGCCCATGTTGCGGCCATTACCGACACGATCAACAAGATCGGCGGAACCCCGGTCGAGGCTCCAGCCGTCGATTTCGCGGACGCGTTCTCGAACAGGGAGAGTTATCTCAAGACGAGCCGCACGTTCGAGAACTTGGGTGTGCAGGCATATCTTGGAGCGGCCGGGTTCATCAAGGACAAAGCGATTTTGCAGGCGGCCGCCGGAATCTTTGGGGTCGAGGCGCGCCACGCAGCGGTGGTAGGCAATCTCCTGGGCCTCGAGCCCGAAGGCGGCGTCTACATGGGCGCCACGGAGACGCCACTGAGCAAGGACGAGGTCCTTGCGGCGGCGCAGCCGTTCCTCGCGGGAGCGAGCTCCATGTCCGGAGGAGCAGCGGTCACGAAGTAGGCGATCCGCTTAACAAGACACAACGAGGGGCGTGTTCACTCCGCCCCTCGTTTGTCGCGAGTGACGTCCTCAGCTCTCCGACAGGGAGTTGCGGGTTACTGGGTAGCTGGAGACCAGCTCTATGTAGGGTTTGGCATCGCCGGTCCACGCCAGAGAGGTGATCTCCTGGACCGTCCTTCTGCCGGTCAGTGCCCGAAGCAACTCGAAGCGATCACCCCTGAGCTCAACCGACTGTTCGAGGACTCCTGCCTGCCATTTGCGATCCTCGCTGCAAACGACCACTGATGGTAGCTCTGCATCCTTGATCTTCTTGCCGAAACGCCTAACGTTACGATCGAGAGCGACCCACACGGCATCAACGTCGCGCGCACCGGGCAGATTCACCGCTCCCCGGAGGTCGTGCTCGTGCGTAACGGCGTCCGAGATGAGCATTGCGGCCACTCCCGCGGGGATCTCATCCAAACGCGGGTCCAGTTGCCTCGAGATGGCGTCCCAGTCGCCGAGCAAAGTGGACATCTCCAGCTTCGAGCGGCGGGCGATCTGCGCCCTCGTCCATGCGTCCGAGCCCGCCTTGTCGAGGTTGCCTGCGGCGAAATCCTCGGCAACGCCGGCCAAGTGGGCAACGAGATCCGTGATCGTCCACTCGGGGCAGGCGGGGACCTTCCGGGTGAGGTCCTCGGGGTCAAGATGGGCGGCGATCTCGCTGATGCGTTCTCGGCAGCTCCCGTACACACTGGATGCTTTGTCCATCGCCAGATTCTAGCTGGGGCCTGGACAGTCGGGGGCGCCGACTGGCGGTTGCTGCGCGGGTAAGCTCGATGAATGAGCAACGACCTCGACTATCTCGATCACCTCGCTCGCGAGTCTGCCCGCTTTGGCGAAGCCATGCGTGAGGCTCCCTCGCATGTGCCCGTCCAGTCGTGCCCGGATTGGAACGCCGATGATCTGTTGTGGCACCTTGGGGAGGTGCAGTGGTTCTGGGGCACGATTGTCCGTGAGAAGGTAACCGGCTCCCAGGCAGAACAGCTCAAGCCATCGCGCCCGACCGACCGAGCAGGCTTGCTCAACTTCTTTGAGCGTGCGAGTCACGATCTTGAGGAAATTTTGGCCGCAGCGACGCCCGAGACTAGAGCGTGGACTTGGAGCGAGGATCAGACAGTCGGTTTCATTCGACGCCGTCAGGCCCACGAGGCTCTGATCCACAGGGTCGATGCCGAACTGACGGCAGGCGACCGCACCCCGATGGATGCCCATCTCAGTGCCGACGGAGTCGACGAGGCCTTGCGCATCATGTACGGGGGATCGCCCCCATGGGGGGCCTTCACCCCAGACGCCGGGAAGTCGCTCACGCTCCAGGCTACGGATACCGGCGGATCGTGGTTGGTCATGCTGGGGCGATTCACCGGCACCGACCCCGATAACGACACCTCGTACGACGAGCCTGATATCCACACCGCAGATACCGACTCCCGGGAACAGACTGCTGCCGCGATCGAAGGGAGTGCCGCCGACCTCGACTGCTGGTTGTGGCACAGGCCAAGCATCGAGCCGATCGGGCGTTCGGGCGACCAGGATGTGCTCGATCGATTCGATTCAACCATCGCGCCCGGCATTAACTGAACTGTGGTTGCCACAACGTGTCGCCAATTCAAGACCAAGCTCCCGGTCACGAACCGGCCTCTCCAACGAAAGAGGCGCAGCTCAGGATGAGAAAACTGGTCGAATCCACGTTCGTGACGCTGGATGGCGTCATCTCGTCGCCAGAGAAGTGGGGGCCACCGTACTGGGATGAGGAACACAACGGCTACGCCCACAATCTGCTGTTCGCGTCGGATGCCCTTCTGCTAGGGCGTGAGACCTACCAGGGGTTCGCGGAGGCTTGGCCCACCCGGACAGGCGATGACTTCGCCGACAGGATCAACAGCCTGCCCAAGTACGTCGCTTCAACGTCCTTGCAAGAGACCAAATGGAATGCAACGCTCATCAAGGATGACGTATCCGGCAAAGTCGCCAAGCTGAAAGAACAGCCTGGTCAGAACATCTTGAAGTTCGGCACGGGGCAACTCGACCGCACGCTGATGGAACACGACCTTATCGACGAGTTCCACTTCTGGGTGTTCCCTGTCGTTGTAGGAAGCGGACAACGCCTCTTCGACGGAGTGGAGGTTACGCTGACACTCCTCGGCTCAACGACGTTCGGCTCGGGCATAGTCGTCCACACGTACACCCCTCGATAACTGACCACCACCGAAAACAGCAAAGGACAGGTCACGATCCAGGTGGAGATTCGCGAACGGCTCGGGCTATTGCCGGAACCGAGGTCGACTTCGTTGTTGACGGAGATGCGGCCCGGATCGTCAAGCGCTCCGGAAGTGGCCGCGGTGATAGAGGAGCGAAGGCTGGGCATGAACGACGAGCTCCGAAGCGGTAAAGATGAGTACCGATGAGATCCTCGCTCTTACCCGGAAGCCGTGAATCCGGTTCTGGTCGAGCGACGCCTCGATCCCGACTGCCGGGTGGGACCGTCAGGCGGATTCGAACAGCTCGACGAGGTTGCCCGAGGGATCTGCTAGCAGGATCTGCTTACCCCCATTGCCTTGGGTGATGTCGCCTCGGAACGTGGCACCGGCTGTTCGCAGTTCGTCAGTGGTTTTCTCGAGGTCGTCGACCTCGATCTGGAAGCGATTCCAGCCGCCCGACTCTGGGGCTTTGTCGCCGGCAGTACCGGCCCCCCCTGCTCCCGGGGCATTTAGCAGCAACCTGAGGTCACCTCTTGAGAGGGAAGCAAAACCGGGGGCGGGGTGCAGGTCGACTCGAAAGCCAAGCCGATCGCGGTAGAAGCCGATTGCCTCCTCCACGTCCTCGACGATGTAACGGACATCCCATTGGTCCTCCTCGTCGCACTCAATGTCAGTATGGCGGGTAATCAGCCTACTCAAAGGTCTGCGCCGGGCTGCCTTCGAGCGCGGAGCGGAGCAAGGCCTGTGCCGACCACCGCATCGTTGCGACCGCGTCGGCGCGCGAGAGTTGGCCGACGTCCGTTAGCCACACTAACGCCTCGATCCCGACCGTCGCTCGGATCGCCAGCACGACGCGACGAAGCTCTGCCTCGGACAGGTTTCCCCTCAAGGGGGCCAGGGCGTCATCGATCCAGTGGATGCCTCGACCCTGGCGGAGCGGCAATCCTCCGTCGCTCCTCGGAGCGTCCGGTCCCAAAGCGAGGCGAAGGGTAGCGCGCAGCTCGGGTTCGTGATCGAGGACCTGCCGCATGAACCTCTCCGTGACGATGTCCAGTCGCGCGGATGGGTCCGAGGGAGGGTCAGACCCGAGCAGAGAAGGGTCATCCAGCTCCGGGTAGGTCGCCAACAGCAGCGCGCTCTGGTTCGCGAAGTACCGGTACGCGGTGGTGCGAGCGATATCAGCTCGCTCGGCGGCCTGCTCGACCGTGGGGGTGATGCCTTCGGAGAGCAGCTGACGAGTGGCCTCGATCAACGCGCGGCGCGTTCGCGCTTTTTGCCGCCGCCGCCCTTTCAGCTCATATGGGATTGACATGCCCATAATGGTACCGTAGTCTTATGGGATTGCAGTCCCATTTCGGCCCGGCAAATGAAGGAGGGGACCAATGACCAAAGCCACTCCAATCGTCCGGGCCCAAGGCGAAGGCGAGCGCCTGTGGTTTTACGGGGGCGGTGTGTTCACGGTCAAGGCGACTGCCGCTGAGACCGGCGGCTCGCTGTTCATGTTCGAGGACACGATGGCTCAGGGCAAGACCACGCCCTTGCACCTGCACCCCGAGGAAGAGGAAGCCGTCTACGTGATTGAGGGCGAGCTACTGGTGCACGTCGATGGCAAGGACCATCAGGTTCGGGCCGGGGGCCTTGCCGTCGTCCCGAGGGGGGTCGCGCACGCTTTTCTTGTAACCTCCAAAGTCGCGCGGGTCCTCGCGATCCTGTCGCCGGGAAAGGCCGAGTCCTTCTACCGGGGAGCGAGCGAGCCCGCGACTTCGGAGACCGACCCCTCCGGTCCCGTCGATTTCAACCGGTTGCGCCAGTCGGCAGAACACAACGGCGGCATCGAGATCCTGGGCCCGCCTCCTTTCGACAAGTCCCAGATCGAGGCTCTCTTGCCCACGGGTAGTTGATGAGTGAAAGGTACTTCTACAGAGCGAGCTGAAGCTCCGATGACAGTCCCGATCGTCAACGTTGATACGGTAGCGGCCCCGACGCGGCGGCCTCAGGCCTGCGGTCGGTAGGCCAGGGAGACGACACCGTTCTCGTACGACTCACTGGCCGTTAGCGACAGGTTGCCGGGTGCGGCTTCCTCGGGGAAGAGCCGAGGACCGGACCCGCGGGTGAGGGGATAGACGAACAGATGCAGCTCGTCGACCAGGCCGTCCGCGAGCATCGCTCGTACCAGCGTGCCGCTGCCGCTGGTGTATAGGTCGCCGTCGACCTCGTCCTTCAGGCTGCGGATCACGTCGGGGTCGTACGGCCCGATGATCTTCGAGTTCCTCCACGTCGCATTCGTGAGCGTCGCGGAGACGACGTACTTGGTGGTGTCGTTGAAGAACGGCGCTCCTGGATCGTCCTCCACGGTCCGTGTCGACCACGACGGCTCGAACATCTCGTAGGTCGTGCGCCCAAGCAGGATGCCTCGGCAACGCTCCGTGACCGCGCCGATGGCTTCTCCCATCTTGGGGTCGAAGCCGTAGTCGAACGTCCACGTCGGCGCGTCGATCACGCCATCGAGGCTCATGAACTCATGTACGTGTATTGCTGCCACTTCTCACCTCCTTGTCTACGTTGCCGTGTAGACCTGGCCATCGCCGCGAAGTCATCGCTCGGCGGGGAACTCCGGCGCCGGCATCTCGGCGCACTGCAGTTGCGCAGCCTGATCCGGCGCGCCCGGGGCACGTCGAAACGAAACATCTCATACCCGGCCCCCGACGCGCCAATGGCGGCAGTGCCCTGGTCGTAGAGGCCCGTATACCAACATGGCGAGAGTAGGACGAACCGTGGAATCGGTCGAACAATCGACAGGCCGACGCCATGTTCCCGGATGCCTCGCGACGACACCGGGTCTCCCGCTTCGGCGGTTTAGTCACCGAACAAGCTAGGCGGATTCCCACCGCATTTCAGGAAGAAAGAAGAAGTGTCGTAGCCCCCTGCCATGGTTACAACCATGGTATTCGAGCACGTGGCAGAAGCCAGAGTCTCGCTGGAGAAGGCCAACGCAGCTCTTCAAGCCGAGCTTCTGAGCGTGGAGCAGGCCACGGAGCTGCTGGCCGTGTACGCCCGCACGGAGAAGCTGGCTTCTTACGGCAAGACCGTGCTGGCGCGCCGAATCGACGATGCCTCAGAGGTCGCTCGCGTGACCGGCACCTCTGCGGGCAAAGCCAAGGCTGCAGTTGACGCCGGCAAAGCACTAGGAGATGCCGATGAGGTCCGAGAAGCGTTCAAGACGGGCGACATCTCCTTGGACCAAGCCCAAGAGATTGCCACGGCCGAGA
>JBPCPZ010000177.1:0-4914 GCA_050998655.1 Actinomycetota bacterium | reverse complement strand
CAAGGGCGGCTGGGCTGGAGAGGGCCGCGTGTTCTCGTCGGCCGAAGAGGTCTTGAAGGCTTACGACGCGCGCGTCGTAAGTATTCACGCCAAGGTCAAGATCCGTGGTCTCAAGCGCTTCGAAGAGGAGCCGCTCGAAGAGTACGAAGCCAACCCCAAGCGTCTCAAGGAGACGACTGCCGGGCACGTCATTCTGAACGAGGCCTTCCCGCCCGACTTCCCCTTCCAGAACGGTGTGGTGACCAAGAAGGAGCTGTCGGGCTTCATAGACCGTTGCGCTCGTACCTATGACAAGAAGGAGCTGGCGGAGCTTCTGGACGCGGTCAAGACCGTGGGCTTCACCTATGCGACCAAAGCTGGAGTCACGATCTCGCTCAGCGATGTCACCACGCCGGCATCCAAGCCGAAGATTCTGGCCGAACACGAGAGGCGCGCCGAGCGGATTGAGAGTCAGTTCCGCAAGGGCGTGATCACCGAGGACGAGCGCCGACAGGAGCTCATCGAGATCTGGAACGAGGCGACGGACCGCGTGAAGGATGCCATGGTGGAGGGCTTCGACGAGCTCAACCCGATCTGGATGATGGCCAACTCCGGGGCTCGCGGAAACATCATGCAGCTCCGCCAGATCGCCGGGATGCGCGGGCTGGTGGCCAATCCTCGCGGGGAGATTATTCCCCGCCCCATCCGGGCGAACTTCCGCGAGGGACTCACAGTGCTCGAGTACTTCATCTCGACGCACGGCGCCCGCAAGGGCCTCGCCGACACTGCGCTGCGTACCGCCGACTCCGGGTACCTGACTCGGCGGCTTGTCGACGTGGCTCAGGAAGTCATGATCAGACGCGAGGACTGCGGTACCGACCGCGGTTTGCGGCTTGACCTCATTCGCGACCGGTCTCTGCTCAAGCAGAAGCTCTTGGGTCGGGTCTTGCTCGAGGACGCTATTTCTCCGGACGATGAGGTAGTTGCCAAAGCCAACGAGCAGATCACGCCGGCCCTCATGCGAGAGATCGTGCATGTCCATGTGCCGGAGGTGACGGTGCGTTCGGCTCTGACATGCGAAGAGCTCCATGGAGTCTGCCAGAGGTGCTACGGCACTTCGCTGGCCACGGGCCAACTTGCCGAGCTGGGCGAGGCCGTGGGCATCATTGCGGCGCAGTCGATTGGAGAGCCCGGCACGCAGCTCACGATGCGGACCTTCCACACCGGCGGTGTCGCCGGAGAGGACATCACCCACGGTTTGCCGCGCGTGGTCGAGCTGTTCGAGGCTCGCACTCCCAAAGGCAAAGCGTGGATTGCGGAGGCGACCGGGAGGGTCGAGATCAAGGAGGACGAGCGCAAGCGTGTGATCGACCTCATTCCCGACGACGGCTCTGAAACCATCAGCTACGAAAAGGTGCCCCGCCACGCCCGGCTCAGGGTGCGCTCGGGCGACGAGGTGGCGGCGGGAGACGCCTTGACCGAGGGCTCCCGAGACCCTGATGAGATCCTCGACGTGTTGGGCGCGCGCGACGCCGAGCTGTACCTCGTCACCGAGGTGCAGACCGTTTACCGCTCCCAAGGCGTGCCGATTCACGACAAGCACATCGAGGTGATCGTGCGGCAGATGCTGCGCAAGGTGCAGATCGCCGAGCCGGGCGATACCGAGTACCTGCCCGGCCAGCTCGTCGACGCCCGAGCTTTCGCGCTCTCCAATGAGGAGGCAGTTGCACAAGGAGGCGAGGCAGCGAGTGCTCGCCCGGTTCTCATGGGCATCACCAAGGCGTCGCTGGCAACCGACTCGTGGCTGTCTGCGGCCTCCTTCCAGGAGACTACTCGGGTGCTCACCGAAGCCGCCATCAACGGCAAGTCGGACCAACTTATCGGTCTCAAGGAGAACGTGATCATCGGCAAGCTGATTCCGGCGGGCACGGGCATGACCCGTTACCGCTCGACCAGGGTCGAGACCGTCGGCGAGGCAGCGATGACCGACGACGAGGCGAGGGCGATGTTCGGTCTCCCGCCCCGGATCGAGGAGGACGAGGTCTCCGAGGCCGCACGCGAGCTGTTTGGAACCCCGACGCTCCAGTCGGTGCCCGTTGGCGACGGAGCGCGCACCGAGCAAGAGGTTTCGTAGGACTGTCGATCTGTGGGGGCCGGCACCCTCTGGGGCCGGCCCCACAGCGAGACAGACCGATCGATTCTCTGGCCGCTGGGGTGTCAATCCACGGTGTCCTACCTGCCGTTTCCGGTAGGCGGACTCTCAGGGTGGCTCCAGTCATCGAGGTCCCGTATCAACCCGATTTGCGTGATACCAACGCGTCCCGTAAACTTTGCCGTCGCGTCCCAATCGGGGCCGCGCGACGCGCCCCCAGCGCGCCCTGGGAAGTGCTGGACGGCAACGCGCTGGGAAATGCTGGATTAGTAGGTCTAGGAGTCACCGAGCCCGGTGAGCTCCGGAAGGCCCGGTTTTCGCTCCATGGGAGAAGGCGCGACGCCTGACCTCCGAGCGCCGGGAACCACCGGAGTTGGGAATCGCCGGTCGAACACCCGATCTCGTCCCGATGCAGGCGCGGCCGGTGGGCCGCGGCAGCTGGGTCCAAAAATGGTTCGAGGCCGTTAAGGCTGAGGGCCCATAGAGGTGAGGCGTCGTCGACGGCCCCCGCTCCAGGAGGGCGTGGGTTGCGGCGGCACGACAAGGTATTAGGCGAAGCGGAGGAAGCGTTGCCGACAATTCAACAGCTCGTCCGGCAGGGGCGGGAGATAAAGAAGGAAAAGACGAAGTCCCCGGCCCTCAAGGGCTCGCCGCAGCGGCGCGGGGTGTGCACTCGCGTTTACACGCACACGCCGAAGAAGCCCAACTCCGCCTTGCGCAAGGTCGCCCGCGTACGCCTCTCCTCTGGTATGGAGGTGACCGCCTACATTCCCGGGATCGGTCACAACCTCCAGGAGCACTCGATCGTGTTGGTGCGTGGGGGCAGGGTCAAGGATCTGCCGGGCGTCCGCTACAAGATTATTCGGGCCGCACTGGATACGGCCGGGGTCAGGGATCGGTCGAAGTCCCGGTCGAAGTACGGAGCCAAGAAGGCGGGCAGTGTCTGATGCCTCGAAAAGGCCCTGCACCTCGGCGGCAGATCACACCCGACCCGGTGTACGACTCGATCCTCGTCACGCAGATTCAGAACCGAATCATGATGCGCGGCAAGAAGAGCCTTTCGGAGGGCATCGTCTACGACGCGCTCGGCAAGGTTCAGGACCGTACCGGCAAGGATCCTCTCCCGATACTGAAGAAGGCGATCGACAACGTCAAGCCGTTGCTCGAGGTTCGCTCACGCCGAGTCGGGGGCGCAACCTATCAGGTGCCGGTGGAGGTCCCGATCCGCAGGGGAACGACGCTTGCGATCCGCTGGCTCGTCGGCTTCTCGCGCCGTCGGCGCGAACGCAGTATGGCGGATCGCCTTGCCGGAGAGATTCTCGACGCTTCAGGCGGCACGGGGGGCGCAGCCAAGCGTCGCGAAGACATGCACAAGATGGCGGAGGCCAACAAGGCTTTCGCGCACTACAGGTGGTGATCGTTTCCACCGCTATCGGTGGGACGAGTCGCAAGGAGAGATATGCCCCAAGCAACAGCTAGACAGCAACAGCCACGACCGCAGTTGCGGGAGGTTAAGGGAGGCGGTAGCGCAGTTACGCGCGAATACCCTCTGAACCGCACTCGCAATATCGGGATCATGGCTCACATCGACGCGGGCAAGACGACCACGACCGAGCGCATCCTCTACTACACCGGCCGCACTTACAAGATCGGTGAGGTCCACGAGGGGGCCGCGGTCATGGACTGGATGGTGCAGGAGCAGGAACGTGGAATCACGATCACGTCTGCGGCCACGACTGCCCACTGGAAGGGCTACTGGATCAACATCATCGACACCCCCGGCCACGTCGACTTCACTATTGAGGTCGAGCGCAGCCTGAGAGTCCTGGACGGCGCGGTGGCCGTATTCGATGCGGTCGCAGGCGTCGAGCCGCAGTCCGAGACTGTTTGGCGTCAGGCCGACCGCTATCGCGTGCCTCGGATCTGTTTCATCAACAAGATGGATCGCACCGGGGCCGACTTTTTCCGTACAGTCGAGATGATCTCCGACAGGTTGAACGGGCGTCCGGTCGTCATTCAGCTCCCGATCGGAAGAGAAGGCGACTATCACGGCGTGGTCGACCTCGTGACGATGAACGCCCACTACTGGCCCTCAGAGGGCATGGGCGAGCAGTGGGAGGACCGCCCTGTCCCCGAGGAGCTGCAGGAGCAGGCCCAGCAGTATCGGCACGATCTCATCGAGGCGCTCGCCGATTACGACGAGTCGATGATGGAGACCTATGTGGCCGAAAAGGATCCCTCTATCGATCACATCCGCAGGGTCCTGCGCCAGGCGACGGTGTCGAACGACATCACCCCGATCCTTTGTGGGTCTGCATTCAAGAACAAAGCGGTGCAGCCGTTGCTGGACGCGGTCTGCTGGTATCTCCCCAGCCCCGTTGATCTGCCTCCCTATCAGGGCACTCAGCCCCATACGGGAGAGGCCATCGCCCGAGCCCCCGATGACATGGAGCCGTTCTCCGCTCTCGCCTTCAAGATCATGAGCGATCCCTTTGTCGGTCGCCTTACGTATCTTCGCGTCTATTCCGGGACGCTCAAGAGTGGGGACCAAATCCTGAACTCGATGCGCGAGCGCAGGGAACGCGTCGGGCGAATATTGCAGATGCATGCCAACCACCGCGAGGACAAGGATGCCGTCTTCGCCGGCGATATCGTAGCGGTTGTGGGCCTGAAACAGACGCTTACCGGCGATACGTTGTGCGATCCCAACAACCCTGTGCTGCTGGAGGAGATGAACTTTCCCGCGCCGGTGATCGATGTTGCGATCGAGCCCAAATCCAAGG
>JBPCPZ010000029.1:0-5162 GCA_050998655.1 Actinomycetota bacterium | reverse complement strand
TGGCTTCCCCTCAATCTGGTAGTTACTGGATAATCTAGCTGCCACTCGTGCTCCCGGTCAATCGCCAAACGGGTGAGAACGACCCCCCAAATGGGGGTTTCTTGCCACTCTCTCCGGCCAAGCCAACCACAATCCACTGAGCAGGTACCGGATTACAGCCTTCAAATTATGGATTTTTGGTGACTGAACGCGTTCAGTCGATAACGGACAAGCCGGAAAGGAGACCTCCCCCAGAGTGAGTCCAGCGAGCCACGACACCTTCTACCTGACAACGCCGATCTACTACGTCAACGACGTCCCTCACCTGGGACACGCCTACACCACCGTTGCGTGTGACTTCATCGCCCGGTAGCGCCGCATGCAGGGCCGATCGGTGCACTCCTTGACCGGGACAGACGAGCACGGCGAGAAGGTGGCGAGGACGGCGGCGGCCAAGGGCCTGAGCCCAGCGGAATGGACCGACGAGATCGTGCCGCGCTGGACTGAGCTGTGGGCCGCCCTCGATATCTCCAACGACGACTTCATCCGCACGACCGAGCCGCGCCACGAGGGGCCCGTGCAGAAGTTCATGTCCGCTTTGCACCAGAGAGACCAGATCTACCTTGGCTCCTACGAAGGACTTTATTGCGTCGGCTGTGAGGCGTTCAAGCAGCCGGACGAGCTGGTGGACGGCAATTGCCCGCTGCACGGGGTCCCCCCTGAGGTGGTCGAGGAGGACAACTACTTCTTCAGGCTGTCCGACTACCGACAGCGCCTTATCGACCTCTACGAGTCGAACCCCCGCTTCGTGATGCCCGAGGCGAGGCGGAGGGAGGTGCTCGGCAAGGTGCGCGCCGGCCTGGACGACCTTTCGATCTCAAGGGTCAGCTTCGACTGGGGAGTGCCTATTCCGTGGGATTCGAAGCACGTCATCTATGTGTGGGTCGATGCTCTGCAGAACTACATCACCGCGGTCGGCTACGGCTCCGACGAGGAGAACTTCGCCCGGCTGTGGCCTGCCAATGTCCACATGGTCGGCAAAGACATCCTGTGGTTCCACTCGGTCATCTGGCCCGCCATGCTCATGGCAGTGGACCTCCCCTTGCCCGAGACCGTCTTCGCTCACGGCTTCCTGCAGGTAGGGGGCGAGAAGATGTCGAAGTCGAAGCTGACCGGCATCTCCCCCCATGATCTGCTCCCGACCTTTTCCTCCGACGGCTACCGCTACTTCTTTGTGCGCGAGGTCTCCTTCGGCCAGGACGGGAACTTCTCCTGGGAGGCGATGGCCGAGCGCTACAACTCCGACCTCGCCAACGACTTCGGCAACCTGGCGTCGCGCTCGCTCTCGATGATCTCTCGCTACCTGGACGGGATCATCCCGACGCCGCCGCAGCCCTCTGAGCTGACCGAGGTGGAGCACGCCCTCATGGAGAAGCAGCGAGCTGCCCTCGCCGGCATGGCGGAGGCGATCGACGATTACCTGCTACACGAGGCGCTCAGGAGCTGCTGGGGCTTTGTCCGCGCCGCCAATGCCTATGTGGAAGCAGTCACTCCCTGGGCGCTCGCCAAGGACGATTCCCGGCGCCGCCGACTCGAGGTGGTCCTCTATCAGCTCGCCGACTCACTGCGTCTGCTTGCCGTGATGGTTGCCCCCATCGTCCCTCGGGCCGCTGAAGAGCTGTGGCGCCGCCTTGGCGAGCAGGGCTCGGTTCACGATCGCACTCATGAGGATCTTCGCTGGGGTCTGAGTGCCGAGGGGAGACAGACGATCTCGGGTCCACCGCTGTTTCCGCGTCTCAATTGAATCCCAATTCCGATCTCGGCGGAGCCGTATGAATCCCAATTCCGATCTCGGCGGAGTCGTGGAATGACAGCCTGGTTCGACTCCCACTGCCACCTGCATCTGTGCGAGGAGCGGGAGGACGCCTCCAGGCTGGTGGCGGAAGCTCGGGCCGCGGGGGTCAAGAGCTTGTTGACCGTCGGAATCGATGTGGAGTCCTCGCGCCGCGCCGCGGAGCTGGCGGAGAACGACGGGGTGTGGGCCGGGGTCGGCGTCCATCCCAACTCGGCCGGGGACTTCGATGACGTCGCCGCCGGAGCCGTGGCGGAGCTGCTCGCCTTCGATCAGGTCGTGGCGGTGGGGGAGACGGGGCTCGACTTCTATCGGAACGCCTGCCCCGAAGAGCTGCAACTCGAGGCCTTCACCGCCCATATCCGGCTCGCCAAAGCACATGATCTTGCGCTCGTCATCCATACACGCGCCTCAGTGGGGCGCGCTCTCGATCTGCTCGAGGACCTGGGAGCGCCCGATCGGCTCGTGTTCCAATGTTGGTCGGGGGACGCGAACGAGCTGACCAGGGCTCTGAGCTTGGGGGCCTTCATCTCCTTCGCCGGAAATATCTCGTTTCCGAGCGCCGAGCAGCTCCGTGAGGCTGCTGCCTCGGTCCCTGAAGAACGAATTCTGGTGGAAACCGATTCTCCCTTCCTGACCCCCCTTCCTCACCGAGGCAAGCCCAACCGCCCGGCTCTCTTGCTCCACGTGGGGGCCGCCCTGGCCCAGGCGCGCGGCAGCGAGGCGGAGGACCTGGCCGCTCTCACATCCGGCAACGCCCGCCGCCTGTTCGACCTGGAATGAGCACTCTGCTCGGCCGAGCGCGCGTAAGAGAGCTTCTGCGAAGTCGCGACATCAGGCCGAGCAAGGCCCTGGGGCAGAGCTTTGTCATCGACCCCAACACGGTGGCAAGGATCGTGCGGCTGTCCGAGATCGCGCCGAGCGACTCGATTCTCGAGATCGGGGCCGGTGTCGGTTCCCTCACATTGGGCTTGGCGGGAGCCGCCCAACGGGTGGTGGCGCTGGAGAAGGACGAGCGCCTGGCCGCGCTGCTCCGGGAGGTGGTCGTGGGGTCAGCCGTCGACGTCGTCGCAGGCGACGCCTTGAAGGTCGACCTCGGAGCCTTTGGCGCGAATAGGAGCGTTTCGAACCTCCCCTACAGCGTCGCCGCCAGAGTGGTGCTCAGGCTCCTTGCCGAGGCGCCTCGGATCGAGGTGTTGACTGTGTTGGTCCAGAAGGAGGTCGGCGAACGGTTGGCGGCAAATCCCGGGACCAAGGTCTACGGCGCCTCGAGTGTCCTGGTCGCGGTTCACGCCCACGCCACGATCCTCGGCGGAGTATCGCGCCGGGCCTTCTGGCCCGTCCCCAACGTCGACTCGGTGGTCGTGAGGTTCGGCCGCCGTCCCGCGCCGGAGGGCGCCGGGAACCTCGGCGACGTGGTGAGGGCCGCCTTCTCCCAGCGGCGCAAATCTCTGCGCAACTCCCTTGCGTCGGTCGCGGGCGGCGCCGAAGCGGCGGCCGCCGCGTTGACGACGGCGGGGGTGGCGCCGCAGGCGAGGGCCGAGGAGCTCGGTCTGGCGGAGTTCGTGAGCGTCGGCCGCGCGCTCGAGGGCCGGCGTTGAGCCCGGCCCCCACGCTCGCCGCCAACGCCAAAGCCAACGCCAAGGTCAACCTGTTCCTGGCGGTGCAGGGCCGCAGACGGGACGGCTATCACGAGATCGCAACCGTGCTGCAGAACATTTCCCTGGCCGACGATCTCGTCGTGGCCGAGGGGCCCGGGCCCCGTGATCACATCGTGGTCGAGTTCGAGCCGTGGCTCGGGAAGGTAGCCATTGCCGAGGAGCAGAACCTCGTCTTGCGGGCCGCGCTCCTCGTGCGCGAACGGACCGCCGACAACGGGGCGGTCGAGGTTCATCTGCGCAAGCGGATCCCGCTGGGGGCCGGGCTCGGGGGCGGCAGCGCCGACGCCGCCGGTGCACTCATCGCGCTCAATCGCTTATGGATGGCGGGGCTCTCGGAGGCGGAGCTGGGCCGCGTGGGGGCCGAGCTCGGAAGCGACGTCCCCTTCTGCCTCGTCGGAGGGACCGCGTTGGCGACCGGGCGCGGCGAGGTCGTGAGCCGGGTGGAGGCGCCGCAGTCGTTGTGGTTCGTGCTGGGGATGTCCTCTGAGCCCCTGTCCACCGCGGCGGTCTACCAGGGGTGGTCTCCGGGCGCTCCTGTTCACAATCCGGAGCCGCTGCTCGAGGTCCTGGCCGCCGGGGATCCGGAGGGTCTCGCGGGACTGCTGCACAACGACCTCGAGGAGGTTGCGTTCGAGCTGCGGCCGGAACTCCCCCGAGCCAAGGCCGCCCTGCTCGAGGCGGGCGCCCTGGGGGCGAGCCTGTCGGGCTCGGGGCCGACGCTTTTCGCCCTTGCCGAGAGCGAGGCCCACGCCCACGAGGTGGCCGCCGGGGTGGAGGGGGTCTTCGAGAGCGTCGCGGCGGTCTCGTCGCGACCGGCGTGCGTCGAGTCGGCCACCGGTCTCGGCGTGCCTAGGTAGTCATGCGCGCGTAATGCACGACCGAGTACCGATTCGGTGGTCGAACGCGCGTTATGGACGATTGAGGACCGGGTGGAACAGCGGAGGCGACGTCGTAGGCTACGTTCGCCCCGTGCAATGCCCCGTGGGGTAAGTGGCAGCCCGAGGGATTTTGGATCCCTAAGTTCTGGTTCGAATCCAGGCGGGGCAGCGTCCGTGTCAGGAGGTGATCGTGGGACAAGCTCGAACGACTGCGGTTGTGCTCGCCGCCGGCGACGGCAAACGCATGAAGTCGAGCGTGCCCAAGGTCCTTCAGGAGGCCGCGGGCCGGCCGCTGCTGGCCCATGTGCTTGCCGCGCTCGACCCCCTCGCCCTGGGCGGCCGGGTCGTGGTCTGCTCGAGGAGGATCGCAGAAATCAAGGCGGCGATGGCACCAGAGGACCTGATCACCGAGGTGTCCTACGTCGTTCAGGAGACTCCTCGGGGCACCGCCGATGCCGTCCGGGTCGCGCTCGAAATCGCGTCCACTGACAGTTCCGTGTTTCTAGTCGTGCAGGGTGCCACACCTCTGCTGACGTCGCAGACTCTCGAAGGGCTCCTCGAGGCACACGCCGAGCGCTCCGCATGGGTCACCGTTTTGACCGCTCTGATGCAGGACCCCACCGGTTACGGGCGCCTGATCAGGGTCGGGGGGGATCCCACAAGGATCGTCGAAGAGCGCGATGCGAGCCCCGAAGAGCGTGAGGTGGGGGAGGTGAACGCGGGCGTGTATGCGTTCGATGCGGCCGCGCTGAGAGCGGTCCTCTCAAAGGTCGACGCAGATAACTCTCAGGG
>JBPCPZ010000033.1:0-15689 GCA_050998655.1 Actinomycetota bacterium | reverse complement strand
GCCCGCAACTGCTTGACTTGCTCGCCGTGAACCCGAAAGAGAGCCATTCTGAGGGAAAGTCTATGCCGAGTGAGGCTTGCCGACTCAGTAGATAACTGCGCGACTTCCGCTGGGCTCCGACGTGCGTTTTCCCTGGTCAGCACAGCGTTTAGACCAGAACGTTTGCAAGCAGGAAGTCGTCGGTCCGAGTCCGATCCGCTCCACGAAATCCGGAAAAGGCCTCACCGCAGAGGCCTACGTCAAAAGCGGATAGTCTGAGCGGACCACTTCTTCGAGGATCAGCACGGCCCCTAACGTGAGCACCTGGGCCGCAACGGAGGCGAGCCGGCGCGAAGAAATTCTTGGCGGCTCCGTACGCCGCTAACGCTGAAGCCGGTACCACCTCGGGTCGGCCCTCAGGAACTTAGGCAGGGACACGTTCACGGGCTCTTCATCCGTCACCTTCCATGCCGGGAACGTTGCCTCGATGTCCCCTCGGCTCATCCCCCGCGGCGTAGGACCTCTGCGACCAGGTGCGAAGACGAACATCAGCAAGGTGGCGCCCGGAGCGGCCACCTCGTTGATTTCCCGGCTCACAGCCTTTCGCTGAGTGTCGTTCAAGCCATGAATGGTCCCGCCATCTAGCAGCAGGCGGTAGCCCGTACCGACTCCAGCGGTCCTCAGCGAGGTGAGGTCGCCTTGGATGAACTCGACCTCTACGCTGGCTTCTCTGGCGCGCGCGCGGGCTGCGGTTACAGCTTTGGGAATGATGTCGACACCGGTCACCTGCCATCCGCGAGTCGCCAGGTCTACTGAGTCCCGCCCGGTGCCGCAGCCGAGGTCGAGAGCTTTTCCGTAAGGCGGCTCCCGGCCACTTTCCTCGCGGGCGAACCACGTTGACACCTGTCGGGCGACCGGCCCTTGCTCGGCGGCTCCCTCCCAGGGGGTGAAACCCACCCGGTAGGCGAACTTATAGAAGCCCATGCTCATGGCGCGCCCTCCTCTGATGCAGCCCTGGAGGTCAAAGGTTAGACGGCAGCGTACTTCGGCGCAAGGGGATGATGACCGAGACGTTGTGTCGCAAGGTGGTTCCGAGATCGAGTCGAGGGATCGCGATGAGTAAGGGCCCCGCCGCTCCCGAGAGGTTCGCGATTCGGCCTGAGCGGATAACTGCACACCTTTCGCTCGTTTCCCAATGCGTTTTCAGCATGTCAGCGCGGTGTCCAGCGCGCATCTTGCCGCGCGAGGAACTCATCCAGGCCTGTAGGCGATCTCGTCGAACATCGCCGTGCGCAGAGATCGGTGGATGTCGCTGGGGGATGGTTCGGGCAGGGTTGCGTCGATGGTTTCCTCGACGATTCGGAGGGCATCTCCGGTGGCCGCTCCCAGATCTCTCGCGACGCGTAACGTGGCAAGAAGGTCTCGTGCCATGAGCAACTCGATAACAATCAAGTCCTCGAGTAGAGCGACTGCCTCTTCGGTTTTGCGCACGCTTAGAGGTGCGTCGGTCGCATGATCTTCGGTTCCGATGTCGAGTGGGGAGGAGTCCAACGTGGCGGGGGCGGCAAGCTGCTTGAGCTCACTGAAGATGGCGGCAGCGGGATAACGGAGGGAAAGACCGTGGAAAGCCGATGCTGCTCTCATGCGGCCGTGAACTCGAGACATCGGGGCCTCCGGTACGTCTACTTGTGATGCAGCTAGGTTCTCGAAGATGGCGTCCCAAAGGTGGCTCATGCGGCGCTCGCTCAGCTGTCCGACGTGAGCGAGGGCGACGCGTAGGGTATCGAAAGCGATCGCCAGAACGATGGGGTGGAAGTTGCCGTTGTGCACCATGGTTCTGTCGTCTACAGACACGAGAGGATTGTCACTCATTGAGTTGAGCTCGATCTCGATGCTGTGGCGCGCGAGCGCCATGGTCTCCCGAAGAGCGCCATGCACCTGTGGAGCAACTCTAAAAGAGAGCGCGTCCTGGACAGACCGAGATGCTCCGGCATCGAACAGGTAACTTCCGGCGAGTGCCGTACGGATGCTCCGAGCCGCCTCGATTTGCCCGGCGTATGGTTTGGCGCGCCCGACAATGGGCAACGTGATGGAGGCGTTCCCTTCGGTAGCCTCCAGGGACAGCCCCACGGCGACATCGGCCGCCTCTGCCGCCCGAGCAGTTCTGGAGATTACGACGGCAGCATGTCCGATCGAGATCCCGTTTGCCGACATGAGTCCGAGCCCGTCCTTGGCTCCGAGGGTCAGCGGCTCAATCCGTGAGCGTCGAAGCGCCTCGGCGCCCGAAAGCACTTCGCCGCTGAGTTCCGCGGTGCCCTTTCCGATGAGTACCAACGCAACGCTGGCCAGTTGTGCGAGATCTCCGGCTCCCACAGACCCGGTGGCGGGGACTATCGGATGTAACCCGTTATTGAGCATCGCCACTAGCATGTCGGCGACGGCCGGGCTCATACCCGAGCCCCCTCGAGCTATCCCGTTCAGGCGCGCCATCATCGCCGCCCGGACGAGTTCTGTGGACAAAGGTGGACCAACGCCCCCGGCATGCGTCATCACAAGCATTTCTTGTTGCGTGAGCAGTTCCTCTTCCGAGAGCCGCACGTCCTTCATGTGGCCTACGCCGGTGTTGAGTCCATAGACAGGCTCGACCCCTGCGAGCGCGTCGTCCACGACCGCCCGGCTTGCGAGTATCCGGGATTGCGCGTCGGGCCCCAGCTCGACCTTCACTCCCCTCACGACATTTAACAGCTCGTCGATTTCGAGCGGGGACTCGGTGACGGTTACTACGTTCATGCGTACCTCCAGCAAGAAGGATGGTCGGCTCTGCCTTTCGATCGCTTGATCAGCGTAAGGGGAAGCGGCGCGTCAGCTCAGAATCATGCTCCTAGACCTTACTGCGCCCCGCTCGCGAAGGGATTAGAAGGGCATATGCCGCCGCTTCAATCGAGGAAAGTACGGTGCCGTCCTTATCATCGGGGTCTTCAGTCTACGTTTGAGAGTGAGGTGGACCTCGACTTCGTGTCCGATCACTTGATAGCGGCTATGCGAGAGACGATGGATCTCACGAGCGGTTCGCTGGCTGAAGCCGTCGAGTGGGTTGGCGGCGCGGCATGATTAGCCGCGCATCAACGATCACGCGCAAACGCCAAGGCCACCGCCGCAGCCATAGGCAGGACGGAGATTTCTCCGTTTCCGACCGCCGCGACGAGGTCGTCGAGGGCCACGAACGACATCTCAGTTTCTTCGAGATCGCCGGGGTCGGGAGCCGCAATCTCTCGGACCCTTCGTGCCAAGAACATGTGCACGGTCCCGGCCCCCCTGTTGCCGTCGACGACGAAAGTGCCCAGCTCCTCCCACTCCTCTGCGACGTGTCCCGTCTCCTCCAGTAACTCGCGCCTCGCCGCATCACCAGGATCTTCGTCAGGCTCCAGATAGCCCGCCGGCAGGCTTGTTACAACGTCGGCCGGCCCGTGCTTGTAACTGCGCAGGACGATGACCCCGCTCTCGGCGAGCGCCACGATGACCACGTAGTCGAGCATCTCGAGTCGCAAGTAGCCTTCGACGAGCCGACCCTCGGGCAGCCGCACGTCTTCGGCCCACACGTGAAGCCAGGGGGCCGCGTCCAGAAGCTTTCGCCGCGCCTCGGTTACCCACGGCTGCAGCTCGACCGGTCTACTCCTCCGGCTTGGGCTCGTAGTCGGGCCGGGGTTCGGAGCGAGTCGTGTGGCGCAGCAGAAAGATCGATAACGAGAGAAGCACGATGGCGGCCGTCAGGACTCCGATCTCGAGCATGGCGTCGGGGAACTCGGGCTTACCGAGCAGGTCCTTGGCCTCGGCGCTGATGAGCACCAACCGCCGGATGGCGGCGACGATCCCCACGATAAGGAAGGGCTCGGTCAGCAGCACTCGCTCCCGAATGACCGAGCTGATGGTGTGAATGAGCTCTGTCACGATGAACACGAGCAGCATCGCGTCAAACAGATCGAGGACCATGGGGGACAGCTCCCCCTCACCTAAGCCTGTGGCGAAGGCGTAGAGCCCGTTGCCGAACAGAATCAAACCCGCTACCGCCAAAACGACGGATACGGCTATATAGAGGACGTCCTCCGCACCTCGCATGACCATCGAGGAGCGCTCGCGGAATTTCATTTCGTCCCGATCCACCCGGTCCATCGTGTCCGGGTCAACCTTGTCCGGCGCCATCTCCGAACACTAAGTGAGCCGGTCCCGTCGGCCGGGGCTATCCTCGCAAACGTCCGAGTGAGGGGAGCCGCCATCAGAGTCGCAGTCGTTGGTGTGGGAGGAGTGGGGGGCTACTTCGGTGGCGTCCTCGCCCGCGCGGGAGAGGACGTCATCTTCGTGGCGCGCTCCGCAACGCTCGAGGCACTCCAAGAGCGGGGGCTGCGCGTCGACAGCATCGGCGGGGACTTCGTGATCGCGGACTGTCACGCGACGGACGATCCCCACTCCGTCGGCGAGGTCGACATCGTGATTCTCGGAGTAAAGGCGTGGCAGGTGGAGGAAGCTGCGGCTGCGTCCGAGCCCATGTTGGGAGCGGAAGGAGCGGTGCTGCCGCTCCAAAACGGAGTTGAGGCACCCGGTCGGGTTGCCGCCACAGTGGGGAAGGCTCACACACTCTCCGGTCTCTGTCGCATCATCAGTTTCGTCTCGGAGCCGGGCCACATCCGCCACATTGGCGGAGCCCCCTTCATCGCCTTCAACGAGCTCGATGGCCAGCACAGCGCCCGCGTCGATGAGCTGGCAAAGGCGTTCGAGGGCGCCGGGGTGGACGAGGTCGCCGTCCCCCAGGATCCGGAGGCGGCATTGTGGAACAAGTTCCTGGTGATCACCCCTTTCGCGGGCGTGGGCGGGGTGACCCGCTCCAGCATCGACGTGATCCTCGAGCTGGAACAAACGCGCCGCTTGCTGGAGGCGTCGATGAGTGAGATCGCCGAGCTCGCTCAGGCCCGCGGCGTCGCTCTGGAGGAGGACGTCGTGGTCGCCGGTTTGACGCTACTCGAGAAGTTCGAGCCGGGGAGCACCTCGTCCATGCAGCGAGACATCGAGGCCGGGCGTCCTTCCGAGCTCGAGCACCTCACCGGCGCGGTGGTGCGCTTGGCGAGAGAGGCAGGGGCGGAAGCACCGGTGAACGAGTTTCTCTACGCCGCCCTGCTGCCCCTCGAGCAAGCCGCCCGAGCCTAGGCGCGGCTTGTCCTCATACCGGCCTCCCGGGCCGCCCGTATGTAGCTCTGTGCCGCAAACCGGGCGGAATCCGCCCCCGAGCTAGCACAAAGCCGCGTCAGGGGCGGGCCGCGTCCAGGCCAGGGCATCACAGCTGGGCCAGGACCTCCTTCGCCACGGCCAGGGCGTACTCGTAGCCGGCCCCCTCCCCCGATAGCGGCCCCGCTTCCTTGTAGCCCCCGTAGATCGCGTGGCCCGCCTGCATCCAGAAACAGTCGGCCGCGGCGAATCCGGCCCCCTTCAGCCACTGCAGTTGCTCGAAGAGAGGCGAGGGCGTGTCGCCTTCATCGGGGAAGTAGAAATGGTTCCAGCAAGTCTCGACGAAGCGCTCGTAGCCATCACCACCACCGGCCTGTTCCCGGGCGCTGCGATCCCAGGTTTGAGCGAACAAAGCCCTCGCCGGGGTCACCTGGGGCTCCACCAGGTCGGCTATCAGCAGGGCCCCGCGCCGGGAAAGTTGGCTGTGCAGGTGCTCGAACAGGCGCTTCTTCGCCGCACCTTGCAGATGATGCAGGGCCAGGCTCGAGACTACGCAATCGGCTCCTTCGACGAGTTCCAGCCACTCGGGCGAATCCAGATCGACGCGTACCGTGGTCGCTCGCTCTCCCGCAAGTAGAACGGCGGCCCTCCGCAGCATCTCGGGGGACCCGTCCAGAGCAACCAGCGACGCCCGGGGGAAGCAACGCAGGATCGTGGCGCCGAGCGCTCCCTGACCGCAACCGAGATCGACGCTGGTAAACTCCTCGTTCGGAGAGAACGGCACCAAGCAGGCCAGCGTGGCGATTTGCTCGGCTCGGCCCGGCACCGCAACCGGGGCGAGGTCGGAATAGGTCTGCGAGTCCTCCTCCGCCCACCCAGGGTTGCCTGACTTGTCTATGGTGAAATCTCCCAACCTTCGCTACCGTGAGCCGGAGCCAATAAGGCCTAGCGCAATCTGCCTATTGCAACACTCCTCTGGGAGTGTTATCTAGGCTATAGATGGAGTGTAACTATGGATCGGAGTGAGCGGCCCATGAGCCAGCGCAATGAGGTAGCCGCCGCCGCAGCAACTGCGGGTGGCGGCAAGGCAACGCTCGGCGAGTCCGGACCGGACCAATCGCCTGCTGCACGGGCGCTCGGAATTCTGTGGTGGGTGCTTCGCTTCGGGCTGGCGCTGTTCCTGTTCGTCGGCGCTCTGCAGCTCATGAAGACGGGTGCCGCCGGCCTCGACGTGCTTCAGAACAGGGGACTGCTCGTCCGCAACCCGGGCTCGACCTTGGGGCTCGGCTGGGTGGGCGCGCTATTCGTGCTCTCGGGATCTCCGATCGCGGCAACTTCGCTGACCCTCGTGGCGGCCAACTCGATCACTGAGATCCAGGGCTTCACGATGCTGACCGGCTCCCGCCTCGGTGCCGCCTTTGTGGTGCTGGTGGTGGCAGTTGTCTATGCGCTTCGCAGCGGCAAGGGGGGCCGTGTCCGCCCGGTGGCTACGGCCGTGACCGCTCTTTCCACAACCGCGCTCATCTATGTGCCCGGAATGCTGCTCGGAGCCCTGCTGCTTACCTGGGGCCCGTTTCACTCGCTCGAGCTTCACTTCCCGGGCCAGTTCGGAGACTTGATAGACATCGTTTACGGCGGACTGCTGAGTCGGGTGGAGAGCTTCCCAGCAGCGGTGGTGTTCCTCGGGGCGCTCGCCGTGCTACTCGGCGCGATGAAGTTGATCGACTCGGTCATGCCCGACCTAGACACGGATCTCCAGAGCCACCGCCTTCAGTGGGTCAGCAAGAAGTGGCCAATGTTCGGGCTCGGATGTCTGGTGGCGCTCATCACGATGTCGGTCTCGGTGGCGCTAACGATCCTGGTGCCGCTGGTGGCCAAACGATATGTCAAGCGGGAGGACATCCTCCCTTACATCATGGGGGCGAACATCACCACCTTGGGGGATACGATGCTGGCCGCTTTCGCCCTGAACTCCCCGGCCGCGGTCCGGATCGTGCTGGCCTCAATGATCTCGGCCGCCGCCCTCAGCGTCATCCTGCTGACCTTCTTCTACCCTCAGATGCGTACGCTCGTCTGGAGGTTCCAGCGCCAGATAACAATGAGCAAGCCGAGGCTCGCGGGCTTTACCGCCGCCCTTTTCTTGGTGCCCGTAAGCATCATCCTGATATCCGGTCTCGCCTAACCCAACTCGTAAGGCTCCATCCCTCTAGCTCATACGATTGAGCAATGCTCATCCGGTGGACGGCGCGGTCGTCTCTCTTGCCCCTTTTCTTGGCGGCGTGCACGATCCCAGCCTCCGAGGCTCCGCAGCAGCGGTTCGTTCCACACGCCAAGAGGCCGCCGGAAGCGGGCGTGTGTAAGGAGCCTGTAGTTCTTCCCCGCCCTGCCCCCGATCGCCCTCGATATCACCTGCACGTGCGCGTGCGGCCCAAGAGAGAGGTGGTCGATGGGCGCTTGCGGGTGGCCTTTACACCCGACCTTCCCACGCACAAGCTTGTGTTCCGGCTGTGGCCGAACGGGCCGCGACAGAGGGCCGCCGGGGCCAAGCTAGAGGTTGGCAAGGTGAAGAGTGATGGTCGTCGCCTGGTGACCCGGCTGGCCAACCCCACCACCTTGGAGGCGGATCTGGGCCCCCGTCTGGAGGCAGGCGAAACTATCGAGGCGTCACTCCACTGGCGGCTCGAGCTCCCCGGCCCCACATTTGACCGCATCTCGAACACGGGCGGGTCGCTGCGACTGGGCTCCTTCTTCCCCTTGCTGTCGTGGCAACCCGGAGTGGGCTGGCTCCGAGATCCCCCCTCGACATCTCTAGCGGAAACGTCGACCTCGCAGGTGGCCGATTTCGACGTCAAGCTACGGCTTCCCGAAGGTCTGGAAGCCCTCGCCAGCGGCGAGGAGGTCTTGCCGGGCCGATGGCGGGCGGAGGCGGTGCGTGACTTTGCTCTCGCTACCGGGCACTTCGATACCTCTACTGTGGTGGCGTACGCGCCGAAGTTCGTGCGAGTGGCTGTGGGAGTGGACGAGCGAGTTGACGAATCCCCCGAGCCCTACCGAAAGGCCGTGGTGCGCGCATTGGAGGCCCTAGCCGATAGGTACGGCGCCTACCCGTGGTCGAGTTACACCCTCGCCATCACTCCAGGCCTGGCCAACGCGGGCATCGAGTATCCGACCTTTGTCATGCAGGGGGAGGAGACACTTGGGGTGGTCACCGACCACGAAGTGGCGCACATGTGGTTCTACTCTCTGGTGGGAAGCAATCCGGCGCGCGAGCCGTGGCTCGACGAAGGTCTCACCACCTACGCGCAGGCACGCATCGACTCTCAGGTCGACTTCTTCGCATCGCAGCCTGTTCCTCGTTCAGCTCGCAATCGACTCGGTGCCGGTATGCGCTACTGGGACCGCCACCAAGAGGTCTATTTTCAGGGCGTCTACGCGCAAGGCGTCAAGGCCCTCGCAGCTCTGGGCTCTCTCGACGCCATCGACTGTGGGCTGCGTCACTATGTGCGCGCCAACGCCTACTCGATTGCGGATTCCGCGGATCTGATCCGAGCGCTCGAGGCGGAGACGGTGGGGACAGGTCACATCCTCAAGCGTTTCGGAGTCCGGCCCTAGCGGGGACTCACTCGGGAGCGTCACTCGACCGAACCTTTGTCCCAAATACGCCCCATACGGCCTTTTTCGGCCAAAGCGGAGGTATGTGACTCACGACTTGACTTCCAGCAACTTCCTAATTTAGGGTCGCCGTCCGGAGCCCGTAGAGGGCTCCTTTGATTTTGCCCGCTGTCGAGACCACTGGGGGTCATAGTCCATGCGTAGGTTGTCCCTTTTACTCGCGGTCGTCGTCGGCGTCGCGCTGCTTTCCTCTCCGGCCCTTGCGGCCCCCAAGGTTCTGTGGGGCCGTTCGACCTATTACGCGTCGCGCTACGTCGGCCAGACCATGGCCTGCGGCGGCCGTTACCGCCACCGCAAGATGATCGCAGCGGTGGATCTGGCGCTGCCCGTGAAGTGCGGTAAGTCCTTGACGGTCAAGAACCGAGCGAACGGGCGCAAGATCACCGTTACCGTTGCCGATCGCTGCTCCTGTCCGGGCCGCACGATCATCGACCTGTCACGAGGTGCGGCCCACCGACTGCACTACGTAAGCGCGGGCTGGACAAGAGTACGAGTCAAGGTGCTTCAGGCGAGCTAGTAGCCGAGCGCGCGCAGAGGATGATCTGCCGAGTGGTGACGGGGTGTTCTATAAAGGACATCCGAACGCCACTCGGGGAGGCTCGGGGCACCTAGTAGTCGACGGGGACGGACTTCACCGCCTCCGGCATCGCCCCCAGCACGCCCTGGAGCTGCATCAGCTTCATGAGGTTTCCGGAGATCTTGAGCTTGCCCTGCATGTAGGCCTGGCTCGCCCCTATCTCCCCTCGGCTCATTGCCATCGCCGTCTCATAGCTCTGCTCCACGGTGGCGTCCGGGTTGGTTAGTTCGCCCAGGGCAATCGACGCGGCACCGTCCTCGAGAGCAAAGTAGTACCTGATTTCTCCCTCCGGCGCGTCCTTCACCACCTGCTGAAGCCCCATAGCCTTCGAGGCTGCGGTGCTCCGGAACTCGGTCGAGGAGTTCAGGGCCGCGCTTATCTGCTCGGCCCACTCCTGGCTCAGAAACTTTACCCCCACTATTTTCCTCTTTTCCCTTCCTGATCCCTGCCGATGCCGCGCGGGAAAGATACCGTCTACGAAGTGGATTGGAGTGAGGTGGCGAACACTCGCCCTAATGGATCGGAGGCGCCTCTTCCGCGGCCCGCCGCCACGCTGGTGCTCCTGCGCCACTCGCCGGGCGGCTTGGAGGTCCTGCTCACCGTCCGGCCCCCTTCTCTTTCCTTTATGGGTGGGGCCACCGTTTTCCCGGGCGGAGCGGTGGCCCCAGCCGACCGCGACCCGCGCTGGGAGCAGGCCTCCGTGCTCGACAGGGCAGAGGCGGGAGTGGGTCTGCAGTCGGCAGGAACCGACGCCCTCGCGGCGCGCGTGTGCGCTCTGCGCGAAGCCTTCGAGGAAGTCGGCTGGATGGCTGCGGAGGGGCCGTGGGAGCAACTTCGACGTAGCGACGGCGTCACTCCCGACCGCTTTCTCGAGCGCTGCCTCGAGCTGAACCTCCGGCTCGGCACGGAGAAGCTTCACCCGGCCGGCAGATGGGTTACACCCCTGGGCAGTCCGGTGCGGTTCGACGCGCAGTTCTTTCTGGCGTCAGCCGACGCGGCGTGGGAGCCAAGCCCGGATCAGCGTGAGGTGGCGGGATGCCGCTGGAGCACTCCGGACCAGGCGCTCACAGAGCTCGCGGGGGGCCGCGCGATCATGGCGCCGCCTACTATCGAAATGCTGCAGCGGCTCCGTTCGCACCCGTCAGTCGAGCGGGCGCTGTCGTCCTCTCCCAGAAATGAAAGCCGCGGCAGCCTGGTCGCTCGCCTGTCTCCGGTCGTCGAGGTCGTCCTTGCCCCTAACCCCGGCCTGATGACCGGCCCGGGGACGAACACCTACATCGTGGGCTCGGGACCCGTGTGCGTGATCGACCCCGCCGTCTCGGAGGCCTCCTACCTCGCGGCCGTGGAGGGAGCCGGCGACATCGCCGTTATCGGTATCACACACCGCCATCCCGACCACGTCGGGGGTGCGGCAGAGCTCGCCCGCCGCTCCGGCGCGCCGGTGCGGGCCTTCGGCGCAGAGCCGGCGGGAGGCACCCCCGTCGAGCCTTTGCGCGAGGGCGAAACGCTTGCCGTCCCCGGAGCGATGCTGAGCTGGATCCACACGCCCGGTCATTCCTCGGATCACGTCTGCTTTCTGCTGGAGGGAGCGGCGAGCTTGTTCTCCGGGGACAGCATCCTGGGCGAGGGGACCGCGGTGATCTCCCCGCCAGATGGCGACATGGGCGCCTATCTCGCCTCTCTCGAACGACTCCGTGGACTCGATCTCGATCGCGTCTATCCGGGTCACTTCCGCGCGCTTGACGGCGGCTCATGGGTCATAGACCGTCTCCTCGAACATCGCGCTCAGCGCGCCGACGCGATCCTCGAGGTACTTAAAGCCAGACCACTTCATCCCGAAGAGATCGTGAGCGTCGTCTACCGCGACGTCTCCTCCGAGCTTCATGGCCTGGCCGCTCGGACGGTGGTGGCGCACCTCGAGTTGTTCGAAAGGCAGGAGCGCGTGACAAGAACCGACGAGGGCTGGTGCTTGGCCGGCGCCAAGCGGCGGCGATGACACCCTGTAGTCGATCACGAGAGATCTTGTGCGGCTTCCCCGAGATCGACAAGGGCAGCCGCGACTGGATCCGGCGCGTGGCAGAGCTGGGCAGCTGGGGCGCGCTCGCGGTCGTGCTGACACTGGTCTTGCTCAGCGAACTTCCGCCGGCGCGGCTCACGAGCGCTCTGGTTCTGCTGGGGGCGTTCGCGATATGGACGCCCGCCTTGTTCCGCGGACTGCTGCCTAGGTCGACCAAGCCCTCGTGGCAGCTAGCCGCCGCCCTGGGGTTCTCGCTGGCGCTTGCCTCGGGCCTCTATGCGGTTCTCCGGGGTGCGGTGCCGACGGCCCAGCTCGTGTTCGTGCCTGTGGTCGCCATCGCAGGGCTTCTCACTGGTCTCCGGGTCGGCCTCGCAACGGGGGTCTCGGGCGCGGTCCTCTACACGGCGATCGCAGAGCTCACCGGCACCAGACCCAGCTCCATCGCAGTGGCCGTGGTGCTGGGCGTATTCGTGCTCTCGGGATCGGTTGCAGGACTCCTGGCAGAGGAGCTGCGCTCCCACTATCGAGGCGAGCAGCACGAGCACAGGCTCGCCACCGCCGTGCGCCACCGGCTCCTGGCGGTTCTCGATGCAGTCGATGAGGCGATCGTGTTTCGCGACCGACAGGGGGCCGTGCGTGTGATCAACCGGCGCGCCGCCGACCTCTTCGAGATCGACCCCGACGACTACCTCGGGACGCCGGCAGTCGAGCTGCTGCGCCAGGTGGCACGCCGGACCGAGGACCCCGAAGGATTCATGGAGAGCTTTCAGGAGCTGCGTGACGACCCCGAAATCGAAATGCGCCTTTCGATTGAGCAGCTCATGCCCCAGCGCCGGCGCTTGCGCCTCTACTCGGGCCCGGCGCGCGACGACTCCGGGCTGCTGGTGGGGCGCATCGACGTCTACACCGACGTCACCGACGCGGTGCGGCGAGCGGAGGAGATAGAGCAGCTCTACGAGCAAGCTCGAGAGACCGCCGAGAGCTATCAGCGCGGGCTGCTTCCAGATGCGATCCCCAAGCTCCCTCGGGTGAACCTCGTGGCGCACTACCTGGCCGCTCGAGGCCGGCGGGCGGTGTGCGGCGACTTCTACGATTTCGTGACCCTGCCCGGCGGCCGCATCGCGGTCGTGCTCGGGGATGTCTGCGGCATCGGTCCCCCAGCCGCCAACGACGCCGCGCTCACCCGCTACACGCTCCGTTCCTTCGTTACCGAGGAGGCGGACCCGGCTCGGCTGATGAACAGGCTCAACTCCCACGTCGGGCGCAACCTGAGCCAGGACAGGTTCGTGCGTCTGCTCCTGGGAGTGCTCGACCCAGAGCGGGCCGGCCTCGAGTACATCAACGCCGGACACGTCCCCCCGCTCATCTACCGGTCCCAAAGCGGCCGCGCGGAGTGGCTGAGCGAGGGTGAGCTTGCCCTGGGCGTCGAAAATCCCGGCGCTTACCGCTCCGAAACCATCGATCTTCATCCCGGTGACATGCTCGTGTTCTATGCCGACGGAGTCACCGAGGGTATGCGTAAGGGACGTGTCTTCGGCCAGGCCAAGCTGCAGGACCTCGTTGAAGAGTACGGGACGGGCACTCCAGGCGAGCTCGTCCAAGCGATCCGCCGGGCGGTGGAAGCGTGGGCGCCCGAAGAGGAGCTCCGCGACGATGTCGCTCTGCTGGTGTGTCAGGTGGTACCGGACACGGCCATTGCCGAGCCGACCCGGGAGCTGCTGCTGCCGAACGAGCCGGCGCGGGCAAGGGAGCTGCGCAACTTCGTGGCTGCCTATCTGGCCGACCTGAGGGCCCCGATAGAGGACACTCAGGAAATCGTCATTGCAGTCGGTGAGGCTGCCTCGAACGCCTGCAAGTACGGCCGCAGGCCGGAGGGGCGAAGTGAGATCCGGGTCCGCTGCTCGCTCGAAGGATCGGATGTGGTGATCCTGGTCTCAGACGACGGGGCCGGCATCGATCTCGATTTCGTGCGTCAGAACGGGCTCCCCGACCGCTTCTCCTCCGGGGGCCGAGGAATGTTCCTGATGAACCAGCTCATGGACTCCGTCGAGTTTCAGAGTTCCGAGAGGGGCACCACGGTCGTGCTCAAGCGGACCATTCGCACCCCAGTGCCGGTCTCCACGTCCTGAGCGCCCCCGTCACACTGGATGCAGCGGGGGCTTGCCGTCCTCGCGCAGGAGTTCCATAGGCTCCATGCAATGCCGAGGCGGACTATCCCGGGCCGCCTTGTCGACCCTGAGCTCGAGACCGCACATCGTGCACACGTACTTGAGGCCATAACGACTGACATCCGCGATCTCGGGCTCCGGCGGGGCGATCGCCATCGAGTTGATGAAGCGGATGCCGAAGCGGGCTATGAGCAAGCACATGAGCACCGCGAGCGCCGACCTCACGTAGCCGAAGAAAGTGCCCAGGACCAGCGTTGCGGCCACCGCAACGACTGCAATGGCCGCCCTCACGATGCCGGTTTTCCACAGCGCCATCCCCAGCGGTGGATAAACCACACGCGTGTTATTCGGGGCGGGAGGGGATTCAGTGCCATTGCGTGGCGACCCCGAAGCCGACGGCTACGCAGGCGAGGCCGAGCCACAGATTGCCGTTGTTTGTGGGCCCGAAGAGGCCGACGTAGTTGCCCACGATGATGATTACGCCGGCGCCGAGCAGGGTGAAGAACAGGACCCCTACCCAGGGATCCGACCGCTTCGGCTTCGGCTTCGGCGGCGGCTGGCGCCTTACCCGCTTGGAGCGACTCTTGGGCACGTCCCGATAGTAGTTGTCGCCGGCATCAAAATGGGCATATGAGGACTCTGGCGTTCGTAGGAAAGCTGTTGATCTCGCTCGGCGCCGGTGTGCTGTTGTTCGTGGGCTGGACCCTATGGGGCACCGGCATTTACACCGAGCGCACTCAAAACCGCCTCGCGCAAGACTTCGCGGCGCTGCCGTCCGTGCCGCACGGGGGGTCGAGCTCGCAGAAGCCGGGCCGGCCCCCCCCGGGCTATCGGCCTCCTCCCGGCGACCCCGTCTTCCGCCTCCGCATCCCGGCCATCGACATCTCCCAGATAGTCGTGGAGGGGGTGGGGATCGAGGAGCTCAAGGGAGGCCCCGGCCACTACCCTGCGTGCAGGGCTGGGTTTCCCGAGCCCTTCTGCACTCAGCTCGACGAGGTCTGGCCCGGCGAGCGGGGGCGCGTGATCGTGTCCGGTCACCGCACCACCTACGGCGCTCCCTTCTGGGCGCTGAACGAGCTGAAGCCGGGAGACGACATCATCGCCGAGACAAAATGGGGAAGGTTCAGCTACCAGGTGTTTGACTCCGAGATCGTTCTTCCCACCGCCACGGACATCGCCAACCCGCGCGCCACGGATGGGCGTGAGATCGTGCTCACAACCTGCGATCCGAGGTTTTCTGCCGCTGAGCGGCTGATCGTGTTCGCCCGACTCGAGGAGGCGTGATGAACAGAAGGCGGTCGTGGAGGTCCCGTGCTCTAGAGCTTCTCTTGTGGACGGCGCTGTCCGTGGTGACGGCGGTGGTGATGGTGAGCCTCTCCGAGCGGCTGCTGCCGAGCAACTTTTGACCCTGCGGCCCCAGGAGTCATTCCCGCACGGAAACAAGGACCTCATGAAACCGGTTGCCCAGTCCCTACCATCCGAGGTTTGGTACGAAACCGCCGCTAGGGGGCGTTCTTGTACCAGAGTTGGAGCAGTCGGGTTGATGCACTAGCCATTAGAAGGGTTGGAACATGAGAGTGACGCAACACCAGAAGGCGGAGGACTTCCGCGCCCTGCATGAGCGCGATCTGTTCATCATCCCGAACCCGTGGGATGCGGGCTCAGCGCGAGTTCTCGAGGCTTTGGGGTTCAAAGCACTTGCGACCACTAGCTCTGGTCTCGCCTTCACGCTCGGCCGGCGGGACGGCGGCGCCACGCTCGACGAGGTCCTCGAGCATGTGCGCTTGCTCAATCGCTCGACATCACTACCAGTTTCGGTCGACCTGGAAAATGGTTATGGACCCAAGCCCGAGACAGCAGCAGCAGCCATCGCCGGCGCGGCTGAAGCCGGAGCCGTGGGC
Organism: Actinomycetota bacterium; assembly: GCA_050998655.1. Taxonomy (GTDB): domain Bacteria; phylum Actinomycetota; class CADDZG01; order CADDZG01; family WHSQ01; genus JACDAL01. Next base: position 158 of record JBPCPZ010000033.1, on the reverse strand, counting down.
GGCTCGATCGAGGACTTCGGTCCTGAGATCGAGGCGATCTACTGCCTCGATCACGCCGCCGCACGAGTGGCCGCAGCGGCGGAAGCGGCGGAACAGTTGAGCTTTCCATTCATGCTCACCGCGAGGGCCGAGAACCACATCCGCGGGAATCCGGATCT
>JBPCPZ010000122.1:0-5246 GCA_050998655.1 Actinomycetota bacterium | reverse complement strand
GTGCAACCTTGCTCGTCGGGCCTTGGAGATCGAACGGTAGGCCGCGTCTCTTATCAGCGCGTGACGAAAGCGGCAACCTCCTCCGCGCGAAGGCTCGACGAACTCCTTCTTCGTGAGTGAACCGAGCTCCTTATCTGCTTCTCTTCCGAACAGATGGCGAATGCCCTCGGCCGAGATCTCGAGGCCCGCCACGGACATGCATTCGAGGGCTGTACGTTCTTGATTGTCGAGACGGTCGAGGCGCGACGCAAGGATCATCTGTATGGAAGGAGCCACAGGTACGGTATCGAGCTCTGCTCCTTCGATCTCCCATCCCCCAGACCTCTTGGCGCTTCCTTCGTCCACGAGCATTGAGATCGTTTGCTCGATGAACAGCGGATTACCGCCGGCCATCTCGACAACGCGACGGCGAGCGGCTGTTGAAATCGAGAGGTCTCCGGCGACTTCGACGAGCAGCTCCAGGCTGCGCTCCGGTGGCAGCGCCTTCACCATCAGGGCGCGCGTGGTTTCAGGGGCCCAAGTAGGGTGGCGTTCGGCAATATCGGGGCGCGCAACGCAAAGTAAGAAGATCGGTGAGGCGTGCGCGCTTTCCTCTATGTGATCTATTAGGTCGAGCAGGCTCCGCTCTGCCCAATGAAGGTCTTCGAGGATCACGACCAGCGGTTGAGAACGAGCCAGCTCCTCGAAGAGGCGTCTCACCGCCCAGAAGATTTCTTCGGGAGCGGCGCTTCCTTCTTCGGCTCCCAGCACCTGCGCGAGACGACGCGCTATCAATGAGCCCCTCTTGGAGTTCTGAAAGACGCGCCCGATCTTGGCGCGCACCGCGTCGTCGTCATCCTCCGGTTCGATCCCGGCCGCCTGTCCAATTATCTCCTTGATAGGCCAGTAGGAGATGCCCTCTCCGTAGGAGAGGCAGCGTCCGGTGAGAACGGTCGAGTGAGCTTGCACCGAGCTTGCAAACTCCGCGACTATCCGCGATTTTCCGATGCCCGGGTCGCCGAGAAGAGTCAGGAGCAGGCACTTGCTCGAGCGCACGGCGTTATCGAAGGCGGACTGGACAGCAGCTGTCTCGAGCTCTCTGTCGACTAATCGACGGCGTAGGGAATGCAGCTCACCGCTGGGGTCGTGAGGACCGTCCACCAGCCGATAGGCGAGCACCTCTCCGGACATGCCCTTGGGATGAATCTGGATCTGCTCGGCGTCGACGAAATCGCGGGCGAGCTGATAGGTCTCCCAACCAAAAAGGATATCTCCGGGCTCTGCTGCCTGCTGTAGGCGGGCTGCCATCGTGGTGGCTGTGCCCACCAGCAACGGCTGACTTCCAAGCGCACGACCGACGACAAGCTCGCCGGTGTTCACGCCGATCCGAAGCTCGAGCCTAAGCCCGTGGCTCTGATCCAGCCCCTCGTTGAGCGCGTCGAGGCGCGACCGCATGGCCCGGGCGGCGCGCAACGCCCGCAGCGCATCGTCCTCGTAGACGACCTGCACTCCGAAGGTGGCGCGCACGGCGTCGCCGAGGAACTTCTCGACCGTCCCACCATGCGTCTGAACCGAAGAGGCCATCGCCTCGAAGAAGCGAGCCAGCGTGTCTCGGTAGGACTCGGCGTCCGTCTTCTATGACGGCTCGGTCGATCCGACAAGGTCCACGAACAGCGACGTGACCGTCTTCCGGATCTCACCCGGAGCCTCGATCTCTAGGCGGGTGCCGCAGTGCGAGCAGAACCTCGCCTCGGAGGCAACCGGCTCATGGCAGCTTGGACACTCGCCCACTGAGTCAGTTTAGTGAAAACCCCGCCGGCCGGGCGGGGACCTTGGACTCGATCTATAGTCAGGCTGGAGACTGAGGCCTGGCTGATCGAGGAGGAGCCTCATGGCGGAAGCCGAAGAGAACTACCTGAGCGCGTATCTCTTTGCGAGCGGTACTACCGATTCGTACCTGAGTTATGCAAACGATCTTGTGAACACTCCCAGATCGGGCGTCCACTTCGTCTTTCCTCTCGTGGGCGCCTGGGATTCTATGACCGTGTTGGAAGCGGCCCCGGGCGACGTGGAAGCGATACGCCGACTGGTGATCGATCTCACTGGCCCCCGGCACGACGGGAGTCGACTCCTTCATACCTCCGTCGCCTTCTCGTGGCCGCCGTGGGGCCGGATCAAGAAGCGGCTTCCCCTCCTCCATATTGGGGCGCTCGTAGCGATGAAGACCGGAGCGGGCATTGCTCAAGCTCTGTTCGACGACCTTCAAGCGGAATTGAGCATCCCGAATGTAGAGGTGCTCGTGGAAAGGGTCAACGGCCGCTACGATCTCGTCGGTGAGCTTGCGGGGCGAGACCTGGAATCGACTCAAGGGGCCGTTGAGGAGCTCCGGGCGACGCTCGGCGACCGAGCCACGTTAGATGCCGCCTTCGCCGCGTTTTGAGCGCCTCAGGGTACCCTTTGGGCACTTTGGGTCCCACCAAAAAGTGAAACCAAAGCCTCAGAGCTTGAAACCCTCGCTCATCTGGTTCTTTAACTCTGCCAGCTCGGCGGCCATCGCTCCATCGCCAAGCGCGAGGATCTGACAGGCAAGTACGGCCGCGTTCTTGGCCCCGTCGATCGCCACCGTCGCCACCGGCACGCCGGGCGGCATCTGCACGCAGGAATACAGCGCGTCCTGTCCCCCGAGGGCTTTCTGATAAAGGGGGACGCCGATCACCGGCAGGACCGTGTGGGCCGCCACCACGCCGTGAAGATGTGCCGCCATCCCGGCCCCCGCAATGATGACTTTGAGACCCCGTTCCGAGGCGCCCGTCGCATAGGCCGCGACCCGGCCCGGGTTTCGATGCGCGGACATGACCTCGATCTCGAAGGGGACGTCGAAACGGTCGAGGACGCCGCCCGCCTTGTCCATGACCTCACGGTCTGAGTCCGAGCCCATGATGATCCCGACGATGGGGGCCGCGCTCATGCGCGTTCCTGCTCTCGTCGCTCGGCGCGCGATGCAATGTCGGTTCGCCAGTGGGCGCCCTCGAAGTTAATGCACGAGACGGCTTCGTAAGCGCGCGCCCGAGCAGCTGTGAAGTCCTCTCCCAGCGCGCTCACGGCGACCACTCGGCCCCCGCCGGTCCGAAGCTCTCCCTCTGAAAGCCGCGTGCCCGAGTGAAAGATCTCGACGCCCGCGACCGACTCGGCCTGTTCTAAGCCCCCTATTACCGAACCGGTTTCGTGGGGCCCCGGATAACCCTTCGACGCCACCACCACCGCGACGCACACATCTGCGCGGCAGTGGAGCTTCGTTCCCTCGAGCTGCCCCGTCGTGCTGGCGAGGCACAGCTCGGCAAAGTCCGACTCGAGGCGAGGCAGCAGCGCCTGTGTCTCGGGGTCGCCGAAGCGAGCGTTGAACTCGATGACGCGCGGCCCCCGCTCGGTCAGCGCCAGGCCCGCGTAGATGGCCCCGACAAAGGGAGTGCCTCGGGCTGCGAGTGCTGCGACCATCGGCTCGATCACCTCTTCGGTGATGGCTGCGGCGAGCTCGTCGGAGCACGACGGAACCGGGCTGTAGGAGCCCATGCCCCCGGTGTTCAGCCCCTTGTCCCCATCGAGGGCGCGTTTGTAGTCCTGAGCCGGGGGACAGGGGAGGACCGTGCGACCGTCGCTGAAGGCGATGACGGAGAGTTCCTCGCCGTCGAGGACCTCCTCGATGACAACGGTGCGCCCGGCGTCCCCGAAGCGGTCCCCTACCAGTCTCTCCTCGATGCCCCTTACGGCCTCGGCCCAGTCCTCCGTCACGAGTACTCCTTTGCCTGCAGCGAGACCGTCCGCCTTGACGACATAAGGGGGGCCAAGGGCGTCCATGTGAGCCAGAGCGGGTGCGACCTCCCGGAAGGCCTCCCCGCGGGCGGTGGCGATTCCGGAACGTTCCATCAGCTCCTTGGCGAACGACTTCGAGCCCTCGATGCGAGCCGCCCCTCTATCGGGGCCGAACACCGGATAACCCTTTCCCCGCAAAGCGTCTGAGACGCCCGCGACCAGCGGCGCCTCGGGACCGACCAGGACGAGATCGGGCCGGCAGCGCTCGGCCAGCGAGCACACCTCAAACGGGTCGGCTGCATCGATCGAGCAGATCTCCGCTGCGCGTGCGATCCCTGGGTTGCCCGGGGCGGCGATCAGCTCGCCGACCGCGGCCGAGCGCTGCAACGCGGTCGCCATGGCGTTCTCTCTCCCTCCCGAACCGAGCAACAACACCCTCATCTGAGCCCCACAATCTGATCGCGTTCCGGTCCCACCGATGCCCACGTCGCCGGCGTCCGAACGAGCTCCTCCAAGCGCTCGAGGAAGGCGCGCGCCTGTTTGGGCAGATCGCTTGCACGGCGGGCCTGGCCGAGTGGCCCCTCCCACCCGGGCAGGGACTCGTAGACGGGGACCGCCTTGTTGAACACCGTCTGGTTGGGCGGGAAGTCCTCGAAGCGCTCGCCTGCGTGCTCGTAGGCCCGGCAGATCTTGATGTCTTCGAAGCAGGAGAGGACGTCGAGCTTGGTGACGACCATCTCGGTGAGCGTGTTCAGGCGAGCTGCGTAGCGGGCTGCAACCGCATCGAACCAGCCACAGCGGCGCTTGCGTCCGGTGGTCGTTCCGTACTCGCCCCCGGCTTCGACCAGGATGTCGGCGTCGGCCGGGTCGGCTTCGGAGGGAAAGGGGCCGGAGCCGACCCTCGTGCAGTAAGCCTTGGCGATGCCGATGATGCGAGGTAGGTCGCGCGGTCCCGCTCCCGAGCCGGTGCAGGCGCCTCCCGCAACCGGGTTGGAGGACGTGACGAATGGATAGGTGCCGTGGTCGAGGTCGAGGAGCGCGGCCTGAGCCCCCTCAAAAAGGACCTCCTTGCCGTCATCCAACGCTCGCTGCACTGCCGCGGAGGTATCGGTGATGTGGGCCGTGAGCCTTGTTCCGTACTCGAGGTAGGAATCCTCGATCTCGCGCTTGTCGAGCGGCAGGCGTCCGTAGACCCGGGTCAGGAGGAGGTTCTTCTCCCTGAGCGCAACCTCGAGCTTGGCCGAGAAGATCTTGGGGTCGAGCAGGTCCTGCACCCGCAGGCCGATGCGGGCGGCCTTGTCCGCGTAGGCGGGACCTATCCCGCGCTTCGTGGTTCCGAGCCGGTTGCGCCCCAGCCTTCGTTCCTGCACCCGGTCGAGCTCGAGGTGGTAGGGCATGATCAGGTGCGCGTTGCCGGACAACATCAGCTTCGTTGTGTCGATGCCCCTGTTCTCGAG
>JBPCPZ010000094.1:0-5419 GCA_050998655.1 Actinomycetota bacterium | reverse complement strand
GTCGAGAACCTCGCGAATCATCTCCGGGTCGAGCGCCGAGGTCGGCTCGTCGAACAGCATCAGTTTCGGCTGCATAGCCAGCGCTCGGGCGATGGCGACGCGCTGCTGCTGGCCTCCGGAGAGGTCGGCCGGGTAGGCGTCGGCCTTCTCCGGAATACCCACCTGTTCCAGGAGGGCTTCGGCTCGCTCTTTGGCTTCGGGCCGAGCAACAGAAATGACCTCGACCAGTCCAAGCATTATGTTCTCGAGGACGGTCTTGTGCGGAAGGGGATTGCATTGCTGGAAGACCATGCCAATCTCTGCTCGCAGGCGGTGAATGGACTTTCCGGCAGAGGGGATGGAATTGCCGTCGAAGATGATGTCGCCCGAGTCGATGGCCTCGAGCGCGTTGACGCAACGCAGCATTGTGGACTTTCCCGAGCCGGACGGCCCGGCGACGACGACGGCCTCGCCGCGATCGACCGCCATACTCACTTTGTCGAGGACGACGTTGTCTCCGAAGCTCTTCGTGACGTCGTCCAGACGCACGAGGTGACCGTTCGATCCCTCTTGTTCCCCCATGTCGATCTCAGCGTAGCGTAGCCTCGGCTCGATGGAGTCCCTCCTCTCGCATCTCCAATGCGCCCGTTGTGAACGCGAGGTCGATCCCGGCGTCGTTCAGAACCGGTGCGCGTGCGGCGGCACTCTGTTCGCCCGCTATCACCTCGATCGCTTCGATCCGAGTCGCTTGGAGAGCGGCGGGCTCTGGCGCTATAGGCAGCTTCTGCCGGTCACCGGGGAGGCCCTCTCTCTGGGAGAGCCTCGCACGCCGCTCTTGGCGCTCCCCGTCTTGTCCGAACGCTGGGGGGCCGAGGTATGGCTGAAGGACGACGGCGGGCTGCCCGGCGGGACCTTCAAGGCGCGCGGCGCCTGCATAGGGGTCGCCCGGGCCCGCGAGCTCGGCACAACTGAGGTGGTTCTGCCGAGCGCCGGGAATGCCGGGGGGGCATGGTCTCTCTATGGGACCCGTGCGGGGTTGAGGGTCACGGTGACGATGGCGCGATCGGCTCCCCGAACGAATCAAGTTGAAGTTGAGCTCGCAGGAGGCGGCCTCGAGCTCGTCGAGGGAACGATCGCCGATGCCGGCAGGCGGGCTCAGGAGATCGCCCGATCCCGCAACGCCTACCTCGCCTCCACGTTCTCCGAGCCCTACCGGCTCGAGGGCAAGAAGTCGGCCTGGTTCGAGCTTCGGGAGCAGTTGGGGCGCTGGCCGCGTACGCTCGTGGTGCCGGTGGGAGGGGGGATCGCGGCGGTGGCGGCGTCCAAGGCGGTGGAGGAGATGGCGGGTGCCTCCTGGGCGCCGGATGAGGGCCCCCGGATCGTGGGCGTGCAACCGGCGGGCTGTGCCCCGTTGGTAGAGGCCTTCGAGGGTGACGGTGAGCCAAGACCGTGGCCCGTTCCCCCGGACACGATCGCCGCGGGGCTGAGGGTCCCCTCTCCGTCGGAGGGTTCTCTGGTGCTCGAGCGGGTGCGGGCCTCGGGCGGGTCGATGATGGCGGTCGAGGAGCGCGATCTGGTTGCGGCGGTGGGAGAGCTGGCCGCCTCCGAAGGCGTGCTGGCCTGCCCCGAGGGGGCCGCCACCGTGGCGGCGGGCGCGGCCCTTGCTCGCGCCGGAAGGCTGGAGGGGCCGGTCGTCCTCTACAACACGGGGACGGGAGCAAAGTACCTGGACGCCCTCGCCGGGGCCCTCCAGGAGGCCCCGAACATGCGGCGCTGCTAGCCTGATTGTGGTTGGCATCGCCCCCTCCTCATGATGCCGTTGTTGGCCCGCCAGTTCGATTAGCCGGGAGGATCGATGTCGAAAAGCTCTCACTTCGGCGGGTGCTGCAGGTTGTCATATCTCTCGCCGTTGTCCGCCAACCGGAATGGGCAGCACAAAAGTCAACAGCCGATAGATCAGGATCGCCGCGACGACGAGAGCTTCTTCGCCGCCGGCCGCCACCAGAGTCGCGGTCAGTCCCAGCTCTACCACGCCTAGCCCTCCGGGGGTAATTGGAACTGCCGAGAGGAGTCGAACGAAGGCGAATGACGCAAGAGCTTGCTGCCAGCTGACGGCATCGTTCGACACTCCTACGTGGCGCAGCGCCAAGAGGAGAACGAGGTAGAGGGTGATATGGCTGATCAATGTGGTCACGGTCAATTGGACCCATTGCTTGCGTAGGAGCTCGATGGTTCTGCGCCTGAAGTCTGCAGCCGCCGTACCCCAGTCTTGTCTGGGGGAGCGGCGGCAAGGCGGGCCAAGAGAGAAACCAGCCGTCCAAGTTGTCGTCCGACCGCGAAGGCACCCCGCTCGCTACGAAGGACTATAGCGAAGGCAAAGATTGCCCCTACCAGTATCCCCAGGCCGATGACGGAGGCGGCGACGAGACCGCCGTTTGCCTCCCCCCCGATCGCCAAGAGCGCCAGAGCCACGATCGGCATACCCAGCTTCGCAAAGGTGTTCCAGGTGCCGGTGAGGGTCAGCGAGATAGCGATATCCGGGGGCGCAAAGCCGTAGGAAATGTACATGGCGCTCTGCAAGCCTGCGCCCAGCGCAGCCCCACCGGGAAGCGTGTTGGTCACGGCGGTCGACGTTTGGGTGATCTTCAGCGCCTGCCCTGATCCGAGCCCCGGTCTTGCCGACATTTCCACGAGCACATAGGTTGCCTGGTTCCAGGCGGCCAGGGCAGCAAGGGTCGCTAACTCCAGCCACGTCATCGCTCGGATAGTCGCCCACACTTCGCCGAAGTCCACGATGCGGGGCAGGAAATAGACAAAGATCACGCCTACCACTGCGAGGGCGATTACGACCTGCGCCACTCGCGCCAGTTGGAGCCCTCTCTTCTTTGCAGTCTGGTCTTGTCTCAGGAGACGTCTTTCTTCTGGGAGCCGATCCGAGCAGGACGATCATGGCCGACTGCTCGCCCCGCGCAAGGGCCGAGGCAAGGGGATCCATTCGGTGGCACAATGCCCTCGAAGGTACAGAAGAGACGAGGAATGGGAAGGGGCGCGATATGGGTAATCCCGTGGTTCATTTCGAGATCGTCAGCAGGGAGGGCGGCAAGCTAAAGAGCTTCTACTCTGAGGCCTTCGGTTGGAAGATCGACGCCGACAATGCCATGGGCTACGGGATGGTCGAAGCCGAGGGTGAAGGGATCGGTGGGGGTGTCGCCGACGCGCCGGGTGACTATCCGGGCCACCTCACCTTCTACATCCAGACCGATGACCTGGAGGGGACCTTGGCTCGCATCGAGGAGCTCGGCGGTGAGACGGTGATGCCGCCGGACTCGGTCGGAGACGGCACGACAATCGCTCAGTTCAGGGACCCGGGGGGCAACATGGTGGGCCTCGTCAAAGGAATGTAAGGAGGTCCTATGGTCCAAGCTTCAGGTGACGTCGCGATTCTTGAAGAATATCGTCGCCACGGTCATGAACACGGCTGCGTAAAGCAGCAAGGTCAGGGCCACCTCCATCATCGACTTGTCCAGCATCTGCCCGCCTGCCGGCCCGCCTGAGACAAACCGGCCGGCGTTGTCGCCCAGCAACCACGGCTGCCATGTGGGCCGGAAGCCTCGAATCAGGCCCTCGAGAACGGCGAAGTAGAGGAACGCCACCCCCAACGCGGCGGTCGTGTTGCGACCCACAGTGGCGATGGCGCAGCCCACGATTGCGGTAAGGCCCCCGACGGCTGCTATGCGAATCGAAACGCCGGCCGTTTCCCTAATCCACGTCCCTTCCACGCCCTTCGTTATGCCTGCAAGAATGGCAACCATTCCCATCGCCGCGGCCAGAAAGAGATGCATGAGGACGACGAAGACCGCTGCGACAAGCGCCACCGCGGCGAATTTCGTTGCCATGAGCCTCACGCGTCGCGGCTCCCAAGTAAGCGTTGTCGTAATCGTTCCCTTCTGCCACTCGGCGCCCACGAACGATGCCCCCAGGAGCAGACACAGGATGGCGAGCATAGGGCTGGTCCCCAGGAGGATGGGTTGCAGATCGATGTATCGGAAGCGCGGGTCGGGCACCTCGTACTCGCCGACGATGCGCTCGCATCGCTTCTGTCTGTTGCCGCCGTTGGGGTTCTGGCCCGGCGGGTCAAAGTCTCCACGCACGCAGGCTTGGATCGTTTGTCGACGTTCAAACTGCGCCTGGCGCTGCAGCGCGCCGAAGTCCCGGCTCGATTGTACGAAAGTGATCGCCGCACCCACGACCATGGCAGCCATCACGAGCGCGCCGAGAACCTTCAGCAGGCGACGCGACCACATCCTGTGCAGCTCGGCCACGAACGATTGAATCATCTCTCTTCGACTTCGGGATCTTCGGTGAGCTTGAGGAACACGGACTCGAGGTCGTCGCTGCTCGCGCGCAGCTCGGAGAGATAGAGACCGCCTTGCGCAAGCGTCCTGGTGACACGCGCGCCCTGGTCGCGAGGCAGGTCCACCGTCAGGGCTTCACCGTTCGCCGACCACGAGATTCCCTCGGCACTCAGCAGCTCTCCGGCGCGAGCCGCGTCGTCGACCACTACGAGCAGCTTTGCCGCTTGGCCTGTGGCCAGCACCTCCTCGACCGGCCCCTGGGCGACGCAGCGCCCGCGGGCGAGGATCGCCACGCGGTCGCAGGTCTGCTGAACCTCGGAGAGAATGTGACTCGACACGAACACCGTTCGCCCCTCGGCCCCCAGCCTCTTCAGAAGCTGACGAACCTCACGGATCCCGGCCGGGTCGAGCCCGTTGGCCGGCTCGTCGAGGATCAACAGCTCGGGATCCTTGAGGAGCGCCGCCGCTATCCCGAGCCGCTGCTTCATTCCCAGCGAATAGGTCTTGACGCGATCGTCGGCCCGCTCGGCCAGATCGACGCGCTCAAGGACCCCGTCGACCGCAGCACGGCCAATACCCGAAGGCCGCCCCAAGAGCTCGAGGTTGCGGCGCCCCGAGAAACCGGGAAACAGGGCGGGAGTCTCGACGATCGCGCCGATCCTCCCGATGACCTCGTTCAGGTGGCCTTGTTGGGGGTCGGCTCCGAGGATGTGACACCGCCCCGACGTCGGCCGCACCAGCGCCAGCAGACAGCGGACGGTCGTGGTCTTGCCTGCACCGTTGGGGCCGAGAAAGCCGAACACCCCGCCCTCGGGAACAACGAGGTCGAGCCCGTCGACGGCCGTGGTGACGCACTTGCGGAAGCGCCGGTAGCGCTTGGTGAGTCCCTCGACCTCGATAACAGCCATGACAAGCAACCCTAGCAACCAGCGTCGCAGGAACTTTTCACCTGAAATGAGCGCTGGGCCCTGCCCAGGTGGAGAAGGTCGGCCTAGAGTGTGGTGAGCCCAGATCCAGCGACTTATCGAGAAGGGGGGAGCAGATGACCAACCTGCCGGGCGACCGGCGCTACACGCGCGCTCACG
>JBPCPZ010000076.1:0-4442 GCA_050998655.1 Actinomycetota bacterium | reverse complement strand
GCTGAGGAGTAGCCGGCACGATTTGGCAGCTGGTGGCCGCCAGCGTATGCTTTCACGCCTTGGAGAAGGCGGGCACGATCGCCTGGATGACCCTCAAGCAAAAGCACATTCCAGGCGCGCTGCTTGGGCGGGTATCCAGTCTCGACTGGCTCATCTCGACCGCCCTGCTACCGCTGTCCTTCGCCCTCTGCGGGCCGGTGGCGGTTGCGATCGGCGCCCGCACCACGCTGGTCGTGGCGGGGCTTGCTGGGGCCGTAATCACGTTTGCCGCCCTGTTCCTCCCCGGCATGAGGCGGCCCGAGCAGGCCTCCGGGTCCGGCATCCGCGAGCCGGCAATGAGCGCCTCGGGCTGAGTGAGCAGGCGCCGTCCCTCCGGGTCGGCTCCGGCCCCTTTATCCTCGGCCCCCATGGATGTGTGGCCCGGAGTTCCCTACCCCCTCGGCGCGACCTGGGACGGGAACGGCACGAACTTCGCCATATTTTCCCAACAAGCCACGAGCGTCGAGCTGTGCCTGTTCGACGGCGACCTCGAGTGGCGCGTCCCTCTCAGCGAGGTCACGGCGTTCGTGTGGCACTGCTATCTGCCCGAAATCGGGCCGGGTCAGCGCTATGGATACCGCGTGGACGGTGCCTACCGGCCTCTGGAGGGGCAGCGATTCAACCCCCACAAGATGCTGATCGATCCCTATGCGAAGGCGATCGAGGGCGGGGTGGAACCCGGCGACAAGGTTCTCGCCTATGCCGCGGGCGACTCAGAGGACCTTGTTCCGTCCTCCGAGGACTCCGCCACGAGTGTTCCGAAATCTGTCGTCATCAACCCAGCCTTCGAGTGGGGCGACGATATCGCGCCGCGCATACCGTGGCACGAAGTCGTCATCTACGAGGCCCACGTAAGGGGCTTCACGATGTCTCACCCGGGCATCCCCGAAGAGTTGCGGGGCACTTATTCGGGGTTGGCTCATCCTGCGGCCATCGAGCATCTCCTTCTGCTCGGCATAACCACTATCGAGCTGATGCCCGTCCACCATTTCATCCACCACCGCCATCTCTTGGAGAAGGGGCTGCGCAACTATTGGGGTTATGACCCCATCGGCTATTTCGCGCCGCACAGCGAGTACAGCTCGGCGGGTGCTTCCGGCGGGCAGGTGACCGAGTTCAAGCAAATGGTCAAAGTGCTGCACGAGGCCGGCCTCGAAGTGATCATCGACGTCGTCTACAACCACACGGGCGAGGGCAGCCACATGGGACCGACGGTGTCCTTCAGGGGCGCCGACAACGCCGCCTACTACCGACTGATGGAGGATAATCCCCGGTTCTACCGCGATTTCACCGGCACCGGAAACTCGCTCAACGCCCGTAACCCCCAGGTCCTGAAGCTGATCATGGACAGCCTTCGCTACTGGGCGATAGACATGCACGTCGACGGCTTTCGTTTCGATCTTGCTGCTACGCTTGCGCGCGAGCTGTTCGATGTGGACAGGCTGTCCGCTTTCTTCGACATCATTCATCAAGACCCCGTGCTCTCCGATATGAAGCTCATCGCGGAACCATGGGACGTGGGTGAAGGCGGGTACCATGTCGGTAACTTCCCGCCCTTGTGGTCCGAGTGGAACGGTGAATACCGGGACACGATGCGCGACTTCTGGCGCGGCCGGGATCACAGCCTCGCCGAGTTCGCCAACCGGCTCACAGGGAGCTCCGACCTCTACCAGGGAGACGGACGCAGCCCCTACGCAAGCATCAACTTCGTCACCGCCCACGACGGCTTCACGCTGAACGACCTCGTCTCCTACCACGACAAACACAACGAAGCCAACCACGAGCAAAACCGCGATGGGGAAAACTACAATCGGTCGTGGAATTTGGGAGCCGAGGGCGACACCGACGATCCCGCCATCACCACTCTGCGGGAACGGCAGAAGAGGAACTTCCTCGTCACGCTCGCTCTCTCTCAGGGCGTGCCGATGTTCCTGGGTGGCGACGAGATGGGGAGAACGCAGCGGGGCAACAACAACGCCTACTGTCAGGACAACGAGATCTCCTGGTTCGACTGGGCGCTCAGAGACGAGAACTCGGTACAGCTCGGGTTTACTCGCAGGCTCATGGCTTTCCGCCAGCGTCATCCAGTGTTCCGAAGACGCAAATGGTTTCTCGGCCGCTCCATCTACGGATCGAGCGTCTCCGACATCGCCTGGTTCACGCCCGAAGGTGCAGAGATGACTCAGGGCCAATGGAACGACGGCCTCGCCAAGTCTCTGATGGTGTTCTTGAACGGCGATGCCATACCCGACCCCGGCCCCAAAGGCGAGCTCATCGCCGACGACAGCTTCCTGCTCCTGTTCAATGCTGCCTTTAGGCAGGTGCCGTTCAAGCTTCCTCCCGACGAGTGGGGAGTCGAGTGGACGGTAGTAATCGACACGACCGACCCTCTGCTGGACGAGAGCGAGCGCTTCCTCAAGGCTACCGAGGTGATCGATGTCGAGAGCATCTCGACGATGGTGCTCAAGAGGGTGGATTGACCGCGCGTCACCTTCGGGTCCCAACTCGCAAGTGGTGCGTTAGTTAGTGGTGGTCAACGGCCACGGCGGCCGGCCCCCAACCCTCAGCTCGGAGCATCCACCAGATAGGGTGACTCGATGCTCTCCTGCACGTCTCCGTCGGAGCCGAATACGAGAAATCTGTCCATCGAGCGCATGAACCAGCGGTCGTGCGTGACGGACACGACCGTGCCCTCATAGCCGGCGAGGCCCTGCTCCAACGCTTCGGCAGAGTCGACGTCGAGGTTATCGGTGGGCTCGTCGAGCAACAGCATGGTGGGGCTCGCCATCTCCAACATCAGGATCTGAAAGCGCGCCTGCTGTCCTCCCGACAGCAGAGAGAAAGGAGTTCGAGCCGCGCCCTGCAACTCGTAACGCTTTAGCGCCGGCATCGCCTGCTCGATCCGCAGCCCCGATTTGGACATCACCTCCAACAGCTCCACATCGGAAAGTTCGGGATGATCATGAGTCTGGGAGAACAGCCCGGGCATAACGCGCGCTCCCAGCGTCCAGCTGCCGCGGTGGTCGATGTCTTCGCCCGCTAGCAGTCTGAGGAAGTGACTCTTGCCGGTGCCATTTGATCCTACCACGCCAACGCGCTCTCCGAAATACACCTCAACGTCGAAGGGGCGGACGATCGAGGGGATCTCGAGGGCTGTGGCTCGCAACGCGATCTTGCCTGTGCGGCCCCCTTGTAGCCGCATCTTGACGTCCTGTGGCCTGGCGCGTTCGGGCGGGGCGTTGTCTCGCTCATATCGCTCGAGTCGTTTCTCCGTCGACGCGGCCTTGGTGGCGAACTTGTCGTTGTAGATCGATCGCTGCTTGAACTCACGAATCATGGCGGTCAGGCGATCGCGCTCGTCCTGAAAGCGGCGATGCTCTTCCTCGATCCGGTCCGAGCGGCGAGCGCGCGCCTCGTGATAGGTCGAATACGAGCCGGGGTGAGTCCACGCTCCCCTGCCCTCGATTGTCACGACGCGCCCAGCAACCGCGGCCAGCAGGGCGCGGTCGTGGCTCACGAACAGGATCGTCTTCGCGGACGCGTTGAGCACCTGTTCGAGCCAGCGCGTAGCAGGAATATCGAGAAAGTTGTCGGGCTCGTCGAGCAGCAACACCTGAGCGTCGGAGCGAAGCAGGACCTCGAGCGCAAGCCGCTTCTGCTCGCCCCCAGACAACGACGACAGGAGACGGTCCGATACCTCCTCCAACCTCTTGCCCAACGCGGCCGATGAGCACGTGTCCCAAAGGACTTCTGCGTCGAAGCCTCCGTCCTCCCCCCAAGCTACCAGGGCATCCGCGTACTCGAGGTGGGCGCTCTGTTCTTGCGAACCGTGGGCGCCCGTCTCTGCGTCTCGCAACCGGGCGCCGGTCTGCCTCAGGCTCTCCGGCGACAGACGGAGCAAGAGGTCTCTGACCGTCGATGTCTCCCCCATCATCCCTATGAACTGGGGCATATAGGCGATGCTGCCGTCAGCTCGCACATGGCCGGATGTTGCCCGTTCCTCGCCCGCGATCAAGCGCAGCAAAGTCGTCTTGCCGGTCCCGTTGGCCCCGACGAGGGCCACCTTGCGACCCTCGGGAACTTTGAAGGACACTCCTTCCAGCAGCGACACTCCGCCCCGGTGTCTATAGGAGAGGTTGGCTACCTCGATCATTGAAGAGGGCGCACGTCGGTCATGGCAAGGTACGGACCCGCGGCCCGGTCCTCAATCGTCCACAACGCGCGTTTGACAACCGAATCGGTACTCGATCGTCCACAACGCGCGTTCGGATACCATGTGTCGCTAGCCACAATCAAGGGACCACCGGTTGGCCACGAATATGGGACCACCTCCCGGGTCCGCGCAACGACCCGTGGCAATGATTGCACGCTTCTCTTGAGCCGCTCAACTCGGCCGCCGAGGC
>JBPCPZ010000042.1:0-3098 GCA_050998655.1 Actinomycetota bacterium | reverse complement strand
AGATAGTCGCCCGTCCCCTGGCCGGCCCGGGCGTTGGGATGCTCGCCCCCCCTCCCGCCGGATCGTAAGGGTGACCAGGCGTCGAGCTCGACCCAGGAGGGCACCACGGTGACGCTCGCGGGCGCGTCCTGGACGACCAGGCGGCGTGCGAAGCCCAGGGGGGCCGAGGTCTGAAGGCGCACCGAGCCACTTTTGTAAACGCCCCGGCGCCGGGCTCGGCGCACGGTCTCGGCGCGGGTCGTTGCTCCCGGGCTCAGCTCCATGGACCACAGCGCCACGGAATCGAACGCCACCAGAGAGTCCTCGACGCGCATCACCGGCAAAGCGCGCTTGCCCCGGTTGGTGACGCGCAGCCCGACCGTCACTTCCTCGCCGACCCGAGCTCGGCGAGGCAAATCCCAGACGATCTCGACTCCTCGGAGGCGTGGCAAGAGCAGCACCGATCCGGCCACTCCTCCCAGGACGCCGGCCGCAAGAACGAACAGCCATCCCGCCTGAGCAGTCGTTCCGGCCAGGATCAGTGCGCCCGCAACGAGGACGGCGCTCAAAGCGCGCCTGGAGACGCGCCGGGACGAGCGGACGACACTCACCTAATGCCGGCAGATGGCGCGGGGGCCGCAGCGACTCCGGGTGGAGGTGGGGGCGACCAGCGGGCGCCGACCGTCTCCAAGGGTGGAGGTGGGGGCGGGGCGGGGGCACTGGGGGCGGCGGTGGGTCGTCGCCGAGAGGAAGACGTGCGGCGCCCACTCGTGACGGCGGGTACGGGGACCGAGGCCACGATCTCCGTTATCAGCGCGGTGCCGCGGCCTTTGTCGACCCTCTGCTCTCCCGTGGGCAGGATCCTGTGGCCCAGCACGGGGCCGGCCAGAATCTTGACGTCGTCGGGTGTGACGAAGCTGCGCCCGTTCAATAGTGCTCGGGCCTGGGCGCAGCGCACCAGGCCCACCAACGCTCGAGGGCTTGCTCCGAGGTGGAGGCTCGGGTGCTTGCGGGTGGCGGTGACCAGCGCGAGGGCATAGCCGAGGACGTCGTCGGCGACGCCCGTATGCCTGACGGCGATCTGAATGGCTATCACCTCGCGGGGCGACAGCACAGGTTCGAGCTCCTCGATCGGGTGGTGCTCCAACTGGGAGCGAACGATCTGCAGTTCAGAGGCGCCGTCGACGTATCCCAGCTCCATGGCGATGGAAAAGCGGTCGAGCTGTCCCTCGGGCAGCGGGTAGGTGCCGTGCTGCTCCAGCGGGTTCTGGGTCGCTATGACGAACAGAGGCTCGGGCAGAACGTGGCGGATCCCATCTACCGTGACCGCGTGCTCCTCCATGGCTTCGAGCAGGGCCGACTGAGTACGGGGGGTGGTCCGTTTGATCTCGTCGAGCAGGACCACGTTGGCGAAGATCGGGCCGGGTATGAACTCGAAGGAGAAGTCACGCTGGTTGAAGATCGAGCTCCCGGTGATGTCCGAGGGAAGGAGGTCGGGGGTCGCCTGGACACGTTTGAACGAGCCCGACAGCGAGCGGGCCAGGGAGCGGCCCAGCATGGTCTTGCCCATGCCGGGGATGTCCTCCACCAGGAGGTGGCCGCCGGCGAAGAGGGCGGTGGCGGCCGCCTCCACGGCGGCTCGCTTGCCCCCGATGACACGCTCGACGTTCGTGACCAGGAGGCGGGCGCTGCGGGTGGCCGTGGCGCGATCCATAGGCGTCCTATCGACCCGTTCCTAGCTCAGGTTGACCCACCAGGAGCTCGAACTTTGGTACGAAACGCGGGACCTAGATCCATTTTGTACCAGACTAGGTGCACTCCGGTCCCGTAGCCTCCACAGGGACCGCTTGGCGCCCAAGTGCTCCTAATGGAGGCTTTCCCCGTTGACGAGGACGACAGCGTCCTAGGCGACCGGCGGGGGTGGCTTGGCACCTCGGGCGCGGCGTGGCACGATCTCGCAGTGACCAGCAGGCCCGTGGCGGAGCACCGCCTGCGCGATCTCGCGCTGCTGCGCCGCGTCCGCGACCGGATCGATCGGGAGTACGCGCAGCCGCTGGACGTCGAGGCGCTCGCCCGCGGCGTGCACATGTCGGCCGGGCACCTCAGCCGCCCGGTTCCGCCTCGCCTTCGGCGAATCACCGTACAGCTACCTCATGACGCGGCGGATCGAACGCGCGATGGCGCTGCTGCGCCGTGGCGACCTCAGCGTCACCGAGGTGTGTTTCGCCGTCGGATGCTCGTCGCTTGGGACCTTCAGCACTCGCTTCACCGAGCTTGTCGGTGTTCCGCCGAGCATCTACCGAAGCCAAGCGCAGGGCGCGATGGCGGGGATACCGCCGTGCATGGCGAAGCAGGTGACTAGGCCGATCAGGAATCGAGAAGCGCGCATCATAGAGCCGCGCCTATCCTGACGGCCATGGACATCACCATTCACCAAAGCATGCTGCCGCACGACGACGCCGGCGCGTCCTCGGCGTTTTATTGCGACACCCTCGGCTGCGAGGGCCGCAACGACGTCGAGTATGGGGGATGCATTGGATCACGGTCGGCCCCGCCAATCAGCCCGACACGGCCATCGTCTTGTATCCCCCTGCCGCCTCCCCCGGCATCACCGACGACGAGCACCGCACCATCGCCGAGATGATGGCCAAGGGCACCTACGCCGGCATCAATCTGGCCACCACTTACCTGGACGCCACCTTCGATCGGCTTCAAGCCGCTGGCGCCGAGGTCGTCCAAGAGCCGGTCGATCAGCCGTACGGGGTTCGCGATTGCGCCTTCCGCGATCCCGCGGGCAACCTGATCCGCATCCAGGAGCTCAGCTGAGCGTGACGGCTAGAAACGCAAATCAGGTTGAGGAGGTTCTATGAGTCCGAAGAAGGACACACAAAAGTCCGCGAAAACCACCACCGCCGGCACCAAGAAGTCTAAGGGATTCACGGCCGAGGAATGAGCCGCTATGAAGGAGCGCGCCAAGGAGCTGAAGGCGGAGGGGCGCAAGGAGGACGGGGAAAAGGCGGTCCTCGCGGCGATCGCCGCGAGGAAGGGATTGGAGTACGCCATGGGCCAGCGGCTCCATGCCCGCATCCAAACCAACGCGCCATCACCTTCGCCTCAGA
>JBPCPZ010000180.1:0-8886 GCA_050998655.1 Actinomycetota bacterium | reverse complement strand
ACCGATCTCTACGAGCTGACCATGGCCGCGAGCTATCACGGCCACGGGATGAACTACGAGGCCACCTTCGACCTCTTCATCCGCCAGCTTCCCGAGCGGCGCAACTTCCTCGTAACATGTGGAATCTCCGACGCTCTTCACTACCTTCACACAGTCCGTTTCGAGGACGATGCCCTCGAATACCTGAGGTCACTTCAGATGTTCTCGGACGACTTTCTCTCCTATCTAGCGGAATTTCGCTTTCAAGGGGAGGTGTGGGCGGCGCCCGAGGGCGAGATCGTCTTCGAGAGCGAGCCGTTGATGAGGGTCACGGCCCCCTTGATCGAGGCGCAGATCGTCGAGACCTTCCTGCTCAACTGCGTCGCCTTCCAAACCATGGTGGCCTCCAAGGCGGCTCGCGTGGCGATTGCCTGCGGGGAGAGACGCTTCCTCGATATGTCGCCGCGTCGTGATCATGCCGCCGACGCAGCACTCAAGGCAGCCCGGGCCGCATACGTGGGAGGCGCCTGGGGCACGTCGAATGTGCTCGCGGGCCATTTCTACGGAATCCCGGTCAGCGGGACGATGGCTCACTCCTATGTGATGGCCTTCGAGGATGAGGAGCGTGCCTTCAGGGCCTTCGTTCACGATTTCCCAAACAACGCAGTGCTGCTGATCGATACCTTCGACGTCTTGGAGGGCGCCAGGCGAGCCGCCCGGGTGGCCTCCGAAGTGGCCTCTGAAGGGGTGATCGTCAAGGGTGTCAGGATCGACTCCGGTGATCTCGCCCCGCTGAGCCGGTCGGTGCGCGCGATCCTCGACTCTGCGGGCCTCGAAAAGGTCGAGATCATCCTCTCCGGCGACCTCGATGAGTACCGGATCAAGGCCTTGCTGGACGACGGCGTACCGGTGAGCTCCTTCGGGGTGGGCACTCAGCTTGGCACCAGCGCAGACGCCCCGACGCTGGGAGCCGTTTACAAGCTGGTGGCCGACGAGCGCGGCCCGAAGATCAAGTTATCCACGGGCAAGGCCACCCTGCCCGGGCGCAAACAAGTGCTTCGCTTCGAGCGTTCCGGGATCTACGAACGAGACGAGATAACGCTCGAGGGCGAAGAGCCGACAGGGGGCCGGCCCCTCCTCGTAAAGGTCATGGAGAGGGGCGAACGCACGGATGCTGAGAATGGCCTGGATCAGTCGAGAGAGCGCTGCCGCGCAGCGCTTCGGCAGCTTCCTCCCACCCTGCGCCGGTTGGGGGCGCCGGCTCAGCGCTACCGGGTAGAGCCCTCGGCCCGACTGTGGGGGCTGGTGGAGCAGATGAGCGCGATAACTCACTGAGCCGAGGCTTTTGTCCTGCCCACCTTCGGCCCAGAACCAACCGCAAAGGCCGTTGTTGGGCCCAACCCGGAAGCTTTCAATAATCGGCGCAGCTCAGGCCAACTGCAGCGCTCGCAGGCGCGCCATGGCGCCGATACCGACCAGGGCAGCGCGCAGCTGAGGGATCACCGCGCTGGCCGAAGCCAGGTGGTCATGGACAACAGCAGGGAGGCCGATTGCAGCGTCAACGCCCTCGCGGGCGTCACAGGGGCTCGGTGTATACGAGCGCGGTTCCCTCCAGCACGAGGGTCTTGTCCTGGTTGACGATCGTCGTCCTCAACTTGGGGATCGGCTTGTCGTTGCGCGCCTCCAGCACCTCGACCTCGGCGGTGATCTCGTCACCGGGGCCAACCGGGGCCCTGAAGTTCCAGTCGACGTGCAGGAAGACGCTGCCCGGGCCGGGCAAGTCCTGGGCGACCACGGCGTTGAGCAGCCCGCTCGTCACTCCTCCCTGGACGATCAGGCCGCCGAAGCGAGACCTGGCCGCAAGCTCCTCGTCGTAGTGAAGGGGGTTCTCGTCCCCCGTCATCTCCGTAAAGAGTCGGATGTCCTCGGCGCGAACCCTCCTTGAACGGCTGGCCTTGTCCCCCACTCTCGCCATACCGAAAGCATCGCGCCTCTCGTCCATCGGGGAAGGCCCGATCCAGCCCCGGTTTCGGCGCACACCGAGCCTCTGCCTCCGTTTTGGCCCCACCCGTGCCGAACGCAGAGCGCTGGTCGTTGGGAAAGGCGCGGCGTCGGGTAAGAGGACAGAAACCCCCGACGAATAGGAGTTCTCTTGGAGTATCGAAATCTCGGCCGCCTGGGCGTGAGGGTCAGCCCCCTCTGTCTCGGAACAATGAACTTTGGCTGGGAAGGTCTCGGCACGCCCGAAGAGGACGCATTCGGGATCATGGACAGGGCTTTGGAGCACGGGCTCAACTTCTTCGACACCGCCAATGTCTACGGGTGGCGCAAGAATCCCAAGCCCGGCGAGGGCGTGACCGAGCAGATCATCGGCCGCTGGTTTGCCCAGGGAGGAGGCCGGCGCGAAAAGGTTTTTCTCGCTACCAAGTTGTACGGGAGTATGGGGGAGTGGCCCAACCAGGAGGGCCTGAGCGCCCTGAACATCCGCCGGGCCTGCGACGAAAGCCTCAGGCGCATGCAGACCGACCACATCGATCTTTACCAGATGCACCACATCAAGCGGGATACCCCCTGGGAAGAGATCTGGCAGGCGATGGAGCAGCTTCAGGTGGCCGGCAAGATCCTCTACGTGGGCAGCAGCAACTTTGCAGGCTGGCACATCGCTCAGGCGAACGAGATTGCCTCCCGGCGCAACTTCCTGGGCCTGGTGTCAGAGCAGAGTCTCTACAACCTGGATGCCCGTACGGTCGAGCTCGAGGTTCTCCCTGCCTGCGAGCGCTACGGGCTCGGCGTCATCCCGTGGAGCCCTCTCGCCGGCGGACTCCGTGCCGGCGCTCTCGCCAAGGCCTCCGAGGGCCGCCGCAGCGACGAGAACTTCCGCCGGCGGGTCGAGCGCAATCGGGACAAGCTGGAGGCGTGGGAGAAGCTGTGCGCCGAAATCGGCGAGCGCCCCGCGGATGTCGCTCTGGCGTGGCTGCTGAAGAACCCGGTGGTGACCGCTCCGATCATCGGCCCACGGAACCCGGAGCAACTCGACGGCTCGCTGCGGGCTCTGGAGATGGAGTTGTCCGACGAGGTCATGGATCGCATCGACAAGGTCTTCCCAGGACCTGGTGGACCAGCTCCCGAGGCCTACGCTTGGTAGCCGCAACCCCCCACGGTTGACAAACCGTGCGCTGCGTACTATAGTTACCAGCAATACGAGAAAGTAGTCCACCGAATTAGTCCACCAAGGAGGAAATAGCAATGGCCGTTAACACCACCGACGTCACCCGCGGCGCCCAAGAGCAGATGCTCGACAGCATCGAGCAGACTCAGAATGCGGCGCTGGAAGGATTCAAGAATTGGGCAGATGCATTCGAGAAGATGATCCCCGAGACGCCGACCGTCAAGTTCTGGAATGACTGGCCGTCCGTCGAGGAGAGCATCGACAACGCCTACGATTTCGCCGGCAAGATGCTTGCCAACCAGCGGAAGTTCACTAAGAACGTCCTGCAGGCCACCCGTCCGGTCGTAGACCGGGTTGCGAACGAAGCTCCCGTGGCCTCCAAGCGCAAATCGAAGTAAGGCACCACCCGTACGACGCCTGGGATATTCCCGGGCGTCGTTGCGCGTCCGGGTTCGATGAGGGCACGTTCGCACCCGTGTTTCCGGTGCGGAGCACTTAGTCTCTTGCGATGTCCGAGCAGGACCCGTGGCGGTCGCAGCTGACACTTCTGGGCGAGTTCATTCGCGCCCAGAGAAAGCTTGCTCGTCTCTCTTTGAGAGACCTCGCCGAAATGACCAAGGTGTCAAACGCGTATCTGAGCCAGATCGAACGCGGGCTGCACCAGCCGTCGGTCCGGGTTCTGCAGTCGGTGGCTCAGGCACTCAACGTCTCGGCCGAGACACTACTGGCCCAGGCGGGCCTGATAGTGCAGGCGGGCGAGGTAGCAGCGGCGGGGGTCAACGCCACCGAGATCACGATCCGCTCCGATCCCCTGCTTACAACGGCCCAGAAAGAGGCTCTGATCGGCGTCTACCGGAGCTTCTTGGTCGAGGATTGACTGCCGCCGCCTAACATCTCTCGCCGCCAACCTCGACAGGCCGGCCGGCCCTTATTCGTAGTAGCGAAACAGAATATCGGCCACGCAGCAGGGCTTGACCTGGCCCTCAACCTCGAAGGTGCACTTGAACGTGGTTTGTACTCCTCCGAAGACGTCCTTGAGGGCGGTCAATTCGACACCCATTCGGACCTTCGACCCCACAGGCAGGGGGGCGGGGTAGCGGAGATAGTCGATCCCGTAATTGATCGTCCGGGAGCAGCCCTCGACCACCAGTGTCTCGTCGAGAAGAACCGGGAGCAGTGACAGAGTGAGATAGCCGTGGACGATGGTGGTCTTGAAGGGCCCCGACGCGGCCCTCTGTAGATCCACGTGGATCCACTGGTCATCGCCCGTGACCTGCGCAAAGCCGTTAACCCGGGTCTGATCGACCCGGTGCCAGTCGCTATAGCCGAGGTGTTGCCCCACCCTCGTGTGGAGGTCCTGGAGCTGGAGCCTGAGTGGTTCCGGCGCCAGCGGAGCGGCTGCCTGCTCTGCTGCGGTCATCCCACCTTCCTTCCTCTTGCTACAAAAACTAGGCGCTCGCATACTGTAGTTAGCGCGAAAATACAGGTTACGGAGGCATTAGTGGTTCATCTAGAGTTCCTTCCGGGGCTAGACGGGGTTCGGTCAGGCCGACTCCGGTGAGCCCGGAAGCGTCGTTTGGGAGGCGAAATGGATAACCCCGAAGCACGACAAAGCGCAGTTCAGGCCGCCGAGGCGCTGGCGCCGGAGGCAGGGCTCGTCGCGGCTCTCGACCCGGTTTCTTTCCTCGAGGCATTTTTTCAGGTCGGCATGGGCGTCGCCAGAAACCCCCAGAACGCGCTCAACGCCGGTGTGCGTTATTTCGCGGCGACCACGGCAGCCGCTTATACCAGCGCTGCACGCTGGTGGGGAGCCAGCCTCCCCAATGTGATCGAGCCGGTGCCATCCGACAAGCGGTTCAGGGATTCGGCGTGGCAGGAGAACCCCTGGTACTCCTATCTGCATCAGAACTACCTTCTGCGTTCCCGGCTGCTTCAGGATTTGATAGATGATTCCGGCGTCGACGGGCCCACTGCTGCCAAGGCCCGGATGATGGCCGGCATGATTACCGACGCCGTCAGCCCGGCCAACTTTCTGTTCACCAACCCGGTCGCGTTGAAGAAGGCTTTTGATACAGGAGGCGCCAGCGTTGCACGCGGGCTCAGGAACTTCCTAGACGATGTTGCTCATAACGAAGGCCTGCCGCGAAAGGTTGACCCCGCTGCCTTCAAAGTGGGAGAGAGTCTGGCGGCCACACCGGGCAAGGTCGTGTTTCGCAACGAGCTCATGGAGCTCATCCAATACGATGCACAGACCGAGAAGACTTTTGAGATCCCTTTGTTGTGCAGCCCGCCGTGGATCAACAAGTACTACATCATGGATCTGGCGCCGGGTCGGAGCTACATCGAGTGGGCAGTCCAGCACGGCCATACGGTCTTCTCAATCAGTTACCGAAATCCCGACGAGACGATGCGCGCGGTGACGCTGGACGACTATCTGCTAAGTGGTCCCATCCAGGCCATCGAAGTAATGCAGGACATCACAGGAGCCGATCAAGTCAACGTAGTTGGGCTGTGCCTTGGAGGCAGCTTGACCGCGATGATGCTTGCGTACCTTGCCACCAGGGGGGATGACAGGGTGCGCTCGATGACTCTGCTCAACACTCTGCTTGATTTCTCGGAGCCGGGCATGTTGGGCAGCTTCACCGACCCCCAGGCGATCGCTCGGATGGAGAACAAGATGCAGTCGAAGGGCTTTCTCGACTCGCGCGACATGGCGCTGACGTTTGATCTGTTGCGCGCCAACGACCTCATCTACAATTACGTGGCATCCAATTGGCTCATGGGACAGGCCCCCCCTGCCTTCGACATTCTGGCGTGGAACTCGGACAGCACTCGTATGCCGGCTGCGATGCACTCGTTCTATCTCCGCTCCTGTTACCTGAAAAACGAGCTGGCGAACGGCGAAATGGAGCTGGCCGGCACGAGGTTGCGCCTGGACGAGTTGACGCAGGACGCCTACATAATTGCCGCCGTCAACGACCACATCACTCCCTGGAAGGGCTCATACAAGACAACCCACCTGCTCAAGAGCGATGTCAGCTTCGTGCTGACCTCCTCGGGCCACATTGCCGGCGTCGTGAACCCCCCGGGCCCCAAGGCCAAGCACTGGACCAACGAGCAACTACCTCCGGATCCGGAGACGTGGCTGGAGACCGCCACCGAACACCAAGGTTCGTGGTGGGAGGACTGGACCAGATGGATCGATGCCCGGGCAGGCAAGAAGCGCAAGCCACCGCCCGTGGGCGGCGAGGCTTTCCCGGTTTTGGGCGATGCGCCGGGCCGTTACGTGCTCGAGCACTGATTCAGAAGTCGTCCCCACCACCCTTTCCCTCGTCCGAGGGAAGGGTTCTGCCTGTCACCGGAACAGCTACGGCAACAGTTGGGTGCGATCACTAAAGAGGTCGCTTTTGCTGGTGTCGGTCATTCATCTCCTTCGAGTGACTGCAGACGGTCGGTTAGACGAACGAGGTGTTCGGCTCCTCCGATCCTTCGAAGCCAGCGCCGAGGCAACGCTTGGGCCCCGGCTCGCGCCCCCAGAGCGGCTCCCGCGACTGCTCCGTTCGTGTCGGCATCTCCGCCCGAACTGACCACTCCAATCAGAGTCGGTTCGAGCTCGCCGGGCTGTAACAAGCACCACAGGCCCACTTGCATGGCCTTGAGCGTGTAGCCCATGTCCATGGGATCGTCCAGCCTCAGCTCCTGCAGGCTGCGCTTCGGCACCTGGCGGACGGCTTCGACTACATGCCCTACTCCCTCTGCGGCCCAGTCGGTGCCGGCTGCTTCTTCGAGTGCCGAAGCGAGTTCTTCCATAGGCACCGTGCGTCCGGACAGAGTGGTCGCTAGGGCGACCGAGAATGCGACGGTGCTCCACTCACATCTTGCGTCGTAGTGGGTGGCGAGGGCGCTGGCGCGAGCGTTTCGCACCAACGCTGCTCCGGAGCGACGCCACCTAAGCGCTACCGGCGCGCAACGCATCACCGCGCCGTTACCGGCCGTGGACCATCCACTTTGCTCCCATACCTCCAGCGAGGCCTCGGCCGCGGATTTGCCGGCCTCTATCTCCGCGAGCACCTGGCGAGTGAGCATTCCGATGCCACGCCCGTTGTCGCGGCTCCACAGTAAGAGCCTGGCCGCCAGGCGGTCGGGGTCGAGCTCTGAGTCTTCGAGCAGTGTCTCCGCAACCAGCACGGTCTGCGCGAGGTCGTCGTCCCACGGCCGATCGTGTTCGGCGGGATCGATGTCCCGGACGCCGTCCGGGTGATGGCGTCTGATGGAGGAGGCAGACTGGCCCTCGACCGGGATGCCGAGGCAGTTGCCCGCCGCCACGCCCAGCATGGCCCCCCGGTACCGGTCCTCGAGCTCCTCGTGGTCGACCGGCAGGAGGCCGGCATCGTCGACGATCTGCTCGAGTGGTTGGGTCCCCATGGGGGCAATACTGCCGCATCGGGGAGGAAGGTGACTCGGAGGCCGACTCACCCTGCCTCCGCCCGACTTTCCACGCCGGGTGCGGCAGACGCCGCTCACCCCGGGAGAGATCTGATATATTAGTAATATGTCAGCGATGCTCCAGCAGCTCCGTGGGCCCTCCACCGTGGCCGCCGACCAGCCGGCCCCGGCCTCGCTCTCAGAGAAGGCCTATTACCTCATCCGCGACCGGATCGTGACGTTGGCACTCGAGCCGGGCTCGATGCTCAACGAGAAAGAGCTGACCCAAGAGCTGGGCCTTGGACGGACGCCCGTGCGAGAAGCGCTCAAGCGGCTGGCGCTCGAAAACCTAGTTGAGGTCTATCCGCGCCGGGGCATCTTCGTCTCGAGCGTCGACATCCGCGACCTCGGGAGCATCTCCGAGCTGAGAGCCGAGCTCGAGGGCTGTGCGGCCCGCCTCGCCGCCGAGCGAGCGACACCCGAAGAGCGGGCCGTGTGCGAGGAGCTCATCACAGAGCTCGACCACCTCCCGGAAAGGGCGGGGACATACGAGCTCATCGACCTCGATCAAAGGATCCACCGCCACGTCTACCGCTGCACCCACAATCCTTTCTTGCGGGCCGCTCTCGAAGAGCATTTTCTGCTCACGCTGAGGCTCTGGTTCCTGGTGCTCGAGCGTGTCGCTCGTCTCGACGCAGCCGTCCAGGAGCACCGTGAGTTACTGCACGCGGTCGTGCAGCAGGATTCTGACAGGGCCGAGGAGGTCATCCGTCGCCATATAGCAGGTTTCGAAGAAGCGATCCGCAGAGTCCTATGAGCCAAGGCCCAGGAGCGAGCATGCAGGAAAGAAGAACTCCCCTATACGATGTGCACAAGCGCATGAGCGCCGACATGGTCCAAGGCGGCGGCGGTTACATGTTCCCGCTGTCCTACACGTCTCCGATGCAGGAACACACCAACACTCGCACCAATGTCGGAATGCAGGACCTCTCCTCGATGGGGGAAGTGGACATCAAGGGGCCGGGGGCCGAGCGGCTGCTCAATTACATCTTGGTCAACGAGATACGAGACCTGCAACCCGGACGCCTTCGTTACTCCACTGTTTGCAACGAGCGAGGCGGCGTGGTCGACGACGTCACCGTCTATAAGTTCAACGACGAGCACCTCATGATCGTGACCAGCTCGGGACCTCGCAAGAAGACGGCCCGCTGGTTGGCGGACCATGCCATGGGCACGAGCACATATGTCAACGACATCTCGGGCGCGATCGCATTGATCTCGGTGCCGGGGCCGCGCGCCCGCGACCTGGTCAA
>JBPCPZ010000125.1:0-5838 GCA_050998655.1 Actinomycetota bacterium | reverse complement strand
GCGCTGGCCTTTGCGGAGTCGCCGACCGACCTTCCGCCGGGCTATCGCACGACCTCCTCGTTCTTGGTCGAGAACCGGCGCGGCCATCGCACACTCAGCGTCTATTACCGCCGGGCCCAGGCGGAGTACGACGGCCTCGGAATTCGCACCACGCAGTCGCCCTCGGTGCGTTTTCTGCCTCCTTCCTTCGAGGACCTCCGCCCGGTTACCGTCGACGGTCGCTCCGGGCGCTGGTCGTCAGAGCGCGGCGAGATCGAGTGGATGGACAAGGGGGTCTATCGTTCGGTGCGGGCGCCGTCACTTGGGCGCAAGGCAGCGGTGCAGGTCGCTCGGAGCCTCGAGTGAAGCGCATCGCCCGCAGGTTCCTACCCAACGCCGCCGCCGCGCTGGCCGGCCTGCTGGTAGGGGCTGTGGTAATGCTGGCGGGCGAGGGTCTGACGCTGCCGGCCTTCGACCCCCCCGGGCCTATTGATTCCTCCTCCGAGCGGCCGCGGGCCTCCGCCACGGCGCCGGCCGCCCTGCTGGCGTGGGCGGTGGGAGGGCTGCCTAAGGGCAGCGAGGCGGCCCTCGAGAAGGTGCCCGGGGTGCTGAACGCGACCACGGTGGAGGCCGGGCTCGACTGGATGAGGAAATCGCGCACGGTGGAGGGTCGCCTTCTGCAGCGCCCCCGAGACGGCCGCATGGTGCCGATCGAGGCCGCCCTCATCGAGCCGCGTGAGTACGCGCAGCTCGTGCCGGTCTCGGAGCGGCAGCTGGTGCTGGGGCTGCGGCGCGACGAGCTGTTGATGGCCGCCACAGAGGCTCGGCTCAGGGGGGCCGGGAGCGGAATGAGAATGAGGCTCCAGGACGGTTGGATGGGGGCCGCGGGCGTGGTTTCGGACGCCACCACCAACGGTTACGAGGTGCTCATGAGGCGCCCCGCACCGGACTCTTGGCACAACTCGGACAGGTTCGTCTTGGCCCTGGTGTCGAATTGTTCGCGCCGCGCGATCATGAGCCGCCTGAAGCCACTGCTCGAGCCCGGGGTGGCCGTTCGCCTCCGCTGCGGGCGCGAACAGCCGTTCCTCAGGTACGGGGACTCTGTGCTCCCGCAGCTCCTGATAAAGGAGGCCTTCGGTGAGTTCTCGGCTCGGCCCCTTCCCGACGGAACCATAGATATCGACCCGGCCTGGAGACGCCGCCACATCGTGACGGCCAGGGTTCCGTTGCTCCCGGACGTGACCTGCCATCGCGCTCTTCTGCCTCAGCTTCGAGGGGCGCTCGGCGAGCTCGAGGCCAGGGGCCTGTCTCACGTCGTGGATCCCGCGCAATACGCCGGCTGCTTCGCTCCTCGCTTCATCGGACGCGACCCCAACGGCCGACTCTCGCACCATTCCTGGGGGATCGCGCTCGATGTAAACGCATTGGAGAACACCTTCGGCTCCAAGGCGGATCAGGACCCACGACTG
This sequence comes from Actinomycetota bacterium, assembly GCA_050998655.1. Classification (GTDB taxonomy): domain Bacteria; phylum Actinomycetota; class CADDZG01; order CADDZG01; family WHSQ01; genus JACDAL01. The sequence continues at coordinate 4,390 of JBPCPZ010000125.1, read as the reverse complement.
GTGGCGGTGATGGAGGGCTGGGGCTTCACCTGGGGCGGCGGTTGGTTGGTGCCCGATCCGATGCATTTCGAGTGGCTGAGGTGGCCCTGATCCGAGCGGCTAACCGAGGCAAGCCCGTCGATAGTGAGGATGAGGCCGTCAGCCTGTGAGGAGGCTCCCAGGTGAGCACCTCTCCCACTCGTATTCCACGCCCTCGGAGGTCCGCTCGTATATGCGCCCGCCGGGCGCGGCTCGAACCCGATCGTCACCTCTGGATCGGCCGAGCTGGTGTGGTCGCGCGGCCCCAGCTTGCCGTCCTGAGAAAACCTACTCTTCGACGCGCAAAACGCTATAGGCGAGCTCGACGGCCACCTCGGGTTCCGAGGCCTGCTCGAAGGCAGCCACCGCTCCGCCCTCCTTGTGGAGCTCCCAGGTACCCAGGCCGACCACCGGGACACCGGTCTTGAGCGCCAAAGCCACCTCCGAGAGAGTTCCGAACTCGCCTGCGATTGCTATCAAGACGTCCGAGGCGCGGACCAAGAGGGCGTTGCGCATCTCCCCCATGCCGGTCGGCAGGGCCACGTCCACCCACGGGTTGGCCTCGGAGCGGTCCAGACCAGGCAGGATGCCCAGGGTTATGCCCCCGGCCGACTTGGCCCCGCGGCAGGCGGCCTCCATGACGCCACCCAGGCCCCCGGTGACGACGACCGCGCCGCGCGCGGCAAGCAGAGATCCGACACGCTCGGCGGCAGTGAGCTCGGATGCTTGGGCCTGACCCGGACCCGATATCGCGACATAGGTTGGAGTCACACCCCCGGTAATAGCACTCCTGAGCTCAGATTGCGTAACGGACCAGACGCTCCTCGACATGATCTTGGCCCAGGCTCCTCACAACCTCCACGAGCATCCTGGCGCACGCCGGGTCGAACTGGCTCCCGGCATTTCGAGACAGCTCCGCAAACGCATGCTCGAGTGTAAGGGCCTTGCGATAGGGGCGGTCCGACGTCATCGCATCGAATGAGTCGCAGACGGAGACGATGCGGGCACCGATGGGGATGTCGTCGCCGGCGAGCCCGTCCGGATAGCCGCGCCCGTCCCACCTCTCGTGATGGTGCCGGACGATGGGCCACGCAGGCATCAAGAAGTCGACCGAGTGCAGCATCTGCTCTCCGATCACCGGATGCTTCTTCATCAGCTTCCACTCGTGCTCGTCGAGGGACCCCGTCTTGAGGAGAATCGAGTCGGGGACACCGATCTTGCCGACGTCGTGCAGGATCGAACCGAGCTTCACCGCCCGCCGTTCCTCGCTGGGGAGCTTCAAGGCAACCGCCAACGCCGTGGAGAGATCCCGGATACGCCCGGCGTGTGCTTCGGTGTAGGGGTCTCGCGCCTCTAGAGCCGACACCAGAGCTTCCATCGTCATGGTGTAGTGGCTCTCGAGCTGCGCGGCGAGCTCGAGACGAGTCAGCGCGCTGGATGCGAACGCACACAGCACGTCCACCCGGGCGGGGTCGTCGTGACGGAAGGCCCGGTCCTCGGTACGGTAGGCCTCGACTGCGGCGAACGGCGCTCCTGCATGAACCAGTCGGCAGATGAGCATTCGAGAGAAGCCGTACTGGCCGAGAAAGCGGATCTCGCTGGGATCGGCCTCGGGGTCCGATGTCGATATCTCCAGCGCCTTGCCGGTGAAGAGCACCTCACGAGTGGCGGGGTAGTCGTCGAGGCCGTACTCCTCGGCGACGAAGTTCAGGGTCGCCGGTGGTCGCACGCTGGCCCCCCCATCGCACACCAGGTCTCGCTTCGGGTCGTAACGCGACACCAGGACGGCGTCGGCGCCCACGTCTCGTCTGACGGCGTGGGCGAGCCCGGCCAGAAGGTCTGAAACGTCGACCGCTTCCTGCATCGGTCCGAGATCCGAGACCAGTTCGGCCATGCTCCGGGTAGCCCGCTCCAAGCCGGTCGGGTGCATGGCCGGCTCGATTCCGTAGAGCAACGACAGGTTTGGCGAGGACATGCTCCCCCGGTCTTGGGCGTGTTGGGACTGCAGCTTTTTGTGTTTCTTGTCGGCAGGCGTAGGTCCGCCCTTGAACCAAGGCAAGCCCTGCCGAGTGGTGGTGAGGTGCTCTATTTGGTCATCTGGCCACCACTCGGCGAGAAGTTGTTCGGCTACAGGAGGCGGCAGCTCACCTCGTTGGCGACGAGCGTGGCGCGCTCGGTGAGGCGCATCCACCCGTCGACGCGTTCGAGCAGCCCGAGGCCCTCGAGCGCTTCGATCTCCGGGCCGCGCTCGGCCAGGGCACCGTCGAAGCGGGCCTCGAAGGCTGCCAGCTCGACCCCCGAAGCCAAGCGCAGGCCCAGGACCAGGGCCTCTCCGGCTCGCGCCTCCGGCGACAGCGTCTCCGAGCCGGAGCGGGGCTCGGCCCCCGATTGCACCGCGGCGATGAAATCTCGAGGGAGTCTCAGGTTCCACCACCTCGTGCCGTCGAGATGGCCGTGGGCGCCGGCACCGAAGGCTGCGTAGTCGCCGGCAGACCAGTAGAGGACGTTGTGGCGCGAGGCGCGGCCGGACCGGCCCCAGTTAGAAACCTCGTAGCGCTCGAAGCCTACGGAGTCCAACAATGAGCACGCCCCCAGGTAGCGGTCGGCCTGGACGTCGGGATCGACGTCCGCCACGCGTCCCGTCGTGACCAGCGTGGCCAGGGGCGTCCCCTCCTCGATGGTGAGAGCGTAGGCGGAAACGTGATCGACGCCGGCGTCGACCACGCCCTCGAGCGAGCGGCGCCAGTCGTCGTCTGTCTCCCACACCGAGCCGTAGATGAGGTCGGCATTGACGTCGGTGGCGCCCGCCCGGCGAGCCTCCGCCAGCGCAGCAAGCGCCCGCTCCCCCGAGTGCGTTCGTCCCAGCCCCTTGAGCACCTTGGGCACGAGAGACTGCACTCCCAGGGAGAAACGATTGAACCCGGCTTGGAGCAGCCCTTCGAAGCTCGACTCAGATACCGTCTCGGGGTTTGCCTCGATCGTCACCTCCGCACCCTTCTCGAGCCCGAAACGGCGCCGCACCGCGCCCAGGATCTCGGCGAGCTGGGCCGTACTCAGAAGCGTGGGGGTCCCTCCGCCGAAAAAGACCGAGGAGGCCGCCGGGCCTGCGACGGGGCTCTGCTCGATCGAAGCGACCAGCGCCTCGACGTAGGAGGAGTGAAGCTCGCCGCGGCTCTCGTAGGTGTTGAAGTCGCAATAGTGGCAACGGTGCAGGCAGAAGGGAATGTGGACGTAGACGCCGAAGCCGGGCTCTGCCTGCCAGCGCCCCGATCGCAGCGGACTAGTGCTCGTGCGCGGAAGTAGCGTCAGCATCCAGGGCGGCCCTGCGCGGCGAGGGTCATGACTGTCCCGAGGGCTCGAGCTTGAGGGCCTCGATGAAGGCCGACTGTGGCACCTCTACGGAGCCGATCTGCTTCATGCGACGCTTGCCCTCCTTCTGGCGCTCGAGGAGCTTGCGCTTTCTCGAGACATCGCCGCCGTAGCACTTAGCGAGCACATCCTTGCGCTTGGCCTTGACCGTCTCCCGGGCGATGACGCGCGACCCGATGGCAGCATGGATGGGAACGTCGAAGAGCTGGCGCGGTATGAGCTTTCGCAGGCGCTCGGTCATCGTCTTGCCGTACTCGTAAGCCTTGTCCCGATGGACGATGGTCGAGAACGCGTCCACCGGCTGTTGGTTCAACAACACATCGACTTTGACGAGATGAGACGAGTACTGTCCGGCGGGCTCGTAGTCGAGCGATGCATAGCCCTTGGTCTTGCTCTTCAACTGATCGAAGAAGTCGAAGATGATCTCCGCAAGCGGCATCTGATATCGGATCTCGACCCTTTCGGTCGACAGGTAATGCATCTCCTTGAGCTGGCCGCGCCGCTCCTGACACAGCTGCATGACCGTGCCCACATATTCGGACGGAGTGACGATCATGGCTGAGACATAGGGCTCGAGCACTTCCTCGATGTCTGAGGGGTCGGGCATCTCGCTCGGGTTTCGCACAATCCGCCGTGTGCGATCGGTGAGCTCGATCTCGTAGCCGACCGATGGCGCCGAAGCGATCAAGGAGAGGTCGAACTCGCGCTCGAGCCGCTCTCTCACTATCTCCATGTGCAGAAGGCCGAGAAAACCGCACCTGAAACCGAACCCGAGCGCGCCCGAGGACTCTGGTTCGTAAACCAAGGAGGCGTCGTTGAGCTTGAGTTTGTCGAGCGCGTCCCGAAGGATCGGGAAGTCGTCGCCCTCGAGCGGATAGATGCCAGCGTAGACCATGGGCTTGGGCTCCCGATAGCCGGGAAGGGGGACGGCAGCGCCGTGCGGGCGGGTCGTGACGGTGTCGCCCACCTTGGCCAGGCTCACGTCCTTGATCCCGGAGATGAG
>JBPCPZ010000072.1:0-6452 GCA_050998655.1 Actinomycetota bacterium | reverse complement strand
AGCTCAACGTGCTCGATGCCCCCGGCTACGCCGACTTCATAGGCGAGATGCGCTCCGCCATGCGTGTTGCCGACCTCGCCGTCTTCGTCGTCTCGGCCGTGGAAGGCCTGGAGGTGCAGACCCAGGTAGCGTGGAATTACGCAGAGGAGCTCGGGCTGCCCCGCATGATCTTCATCAATAAGCTCGATCGCGAGAACTCCTCGTTTCGGCGCACGCTCGACGAGCTGCGCTCGGTCTTCGGCAAGGGGGTCGCGCCGCTGGCGCTGCCGTTGGGCCGCGAGCACGACTTCGCCGGCGTCATCTCCGTCATCGACGAGGAGGCGGTGCGCTACGACGCCTCCGGCCAGTCCGAGGCCGTGGAGGTGCCGCCCGAGCGCCGCGAGCGGCTCGATGAAGTGCGCACGGACCTGCTTGACTCCGTGGCCGAGAGCGACGACGACCTCCTCGAGCGCTATCTCGAGGGCGAGGAGATCAGCCGGGCCGAGATCGTCAAGGCAATCCACGAGGGCATCGATCAGGCGCTCATGTTCCCGGTGACGATCGGGGCCGCCACCAAGTTGATCGGCGTCGACCGGCTGATGGATGTCATTGTGTCGGCCGGCCCGGCCCCCTCCGATCTGGCCCCACCGGCCGGCGTCGACGGCGCCACCAGACCCGCCCGTCCCGACGCCCCACTTTCCGCACTCGTGTTCAAGACCCTCACCGACCCCTACGTCGGCCGGGTCAGCTTCTTTCGCGTCTACTCCGGCACGCTAAAGGGCGACGGCAGCCTCCACAACTCCTCACGCAGGAGCGACGAGCGCACGGGGCATACCTTCACCATGCGCGGAAAGACCCAAGAGCCCGTGTCTCATGTGGGGGCCGGAGACATCGGGGCGATCGCCAAGCTCTCGCACACGGTTACCGGCGACACTCTCTCCGACAAGGGCTCGGAAATCGTCTATCCCACGATCGAGCCTCCGGAGCCGCTGCTCCCCAAAGCGGTCGAGCCCAAGACCAAGGGCGACGAGGACAAGCTGATGATCGGTCTGCAGAAGATGATCGACGAGGACCCCTCGCTGCGGCTTCAGCGTAACGACGAGACCCATCAGACGATCCTGTGGGGGATGGGGGACGCTCATCTGGACGTCGTGCTGCACCGGCTCAAGACGAAATTCTCGGTCGAGGTCGAGGAGGTCCCGTTCAAGGTCCCCTACCGCTCCACTTTGCGCAGCAAGGCAGAAGCGTTGGGGCGCCACGTCAAGCAGTCGGGAGGGCACGGCCAGTACGGGATCTGCAACATCCGGGTCGAGCCGCTCGAGCGAGGTGAGGGCTTCGTCTTCGCCGACAAGATCTTCGGAGGCTCGATCCCGAACCAGTGGATCCCCTCGGTCGAAAAGGGGGTGCGGGCGGCGATGGATCAGGGCCTGGGCACCGGCTTCAAGATGATCGACGTCAAGGTCGAGCTCTACGACGGCAAGTTCCACTCGGTCGACTCATCGGACTTCGCCTTCCAGATGGCCGGCTCCCACGCCATCAAGGACGCCGGCGATAGGGCGGGGATCACGTTGCTGGAACCGGTCTGGACGGTCGACGTCATGGTCCCCGAGCAGTTCACCGGCGACATCATGGGAGACCTGCAGAAGCGGCGCGGGATACCTGAGGGCATCGACACCATCGGAGGCGGCCGCCAGGTCGTGAGGGCCAAGGTTCCCTTCGCAGAGGTCACCCACTACGCCACCGACCTGCGCTCGATCACCGGAGGCAAGGGCGCGTTCTCGTGGAGCTTCTCGCATTATCAGGAGGTCCCCCACGACTTGGCGAACAAGATCGTGGAGAAGGCGAGGGCCGAGGCCCACGCGTGAGGGCCGGCCGCTATTCCTCGATGGGCTCGGAGCCCCGGCGGCGACCCTCATCCGCATCACCCACCCAACAGCAATGGGGCCGCGCGGCCGCCCTCATTGTCTCGGGGGACCGCGCTCCTCGTCCGCAGCCCGGGGCCCGAGCTTCCCCGCCTTGCGGTCTCGTTCGGTCTTGGCCTTGTGGCAGGAGTAGCACCGCGGTTTGAGGTTGTCGGTCGATGCCGGGCCCTGCGCATAGTGGGGTTGGAGATGATCGTTCTCCGTTCCGAACCGGTTGCCGCAGTCCAGACATTTGATGCCGTCGAAGTCGGGCGGATCTCCCAGCTCCAAGGCGAGGCGGACCTCGACCGGAGTATGGCGGGTCCAACGCCGCATGTGACGGAGGTCCTTGCCGTCGTAGAAGACCCCAGTGAGAAAGGCGTCCTGGGCGATCTTCTTGGCGACTTCGGGGGAGACGGGGCCGACTCCGGGGATCGTGCACACCTCAGTATCCTCAACGTCTTTCCAGCCGCGCTTTGCGACCCCATAGCTCACCAGAACGACGAGTTCAGGGCGGCGGGAGCGTGTTGCGGGGGCACCCGACAGCATGGCGGCGTAGGCGTCTGCGAGAAAGCGCTCGAAAGGCTCTAAGCGACCCTCCTTCTTCGCCGTTCTTTGCAGGTGGGCAGCCAGAGTCTCGGCTCGGTTCAGGATCGGGGTTCCGACATGGGGCTCGAAGGCGAGATTGATGTTGATCATGCCGAGCTCATCGGTGTGACTGCGGGCCGAGCGGGCCTCGCTCTGGCGTTCGGACAATCCCCGGTTCTGCTCGGCTTCCAAAACGATTCTTCTCGCCTTGTCCCTGAGGACATGGAACGCCTCTGAGTTGGCGGCCGCCAATAGCTCGGAGGAGGAGCCGGGGCTGGCTTGTTCGGCCCTTGCGATCTCTGTCGCTTGGTCTGAGGAGATGTCGCCACCCTTGAAGGCATCGCGGACCTCATCGGCGCCTTTGAGGGCCTTGCCTGTGTCCACAGTCGCCTTGGCCTTGCCGATGGAGACGCCCGAGGCGCGCGCCACCTCCGCGGCATCGTCGAGCCTCGCCGCCAGCGCGGTCTTGCCGTAGGACACGAGCTTCTCCGCTCGTGCGTAACGGGCAAGCAGGTCCCGGGCCTCTACTGCTCCCAGCAGCTCGGGCTGTAGTTCCGCATTGGTCTTCTCGAGCTGAACGATCGCTTCGTCGATGGAGTCGAATCCCATAGCTGTAACTATGACAGGGGGGTGTGACAACGATGCGCTCTTCGTGAAAGACGGTGGGAATCCGGCTAAATAGCGGAGGGCCTCCCTAGCTTCTTCGGTGACGAAACCATCGAAGAAGGGAGACCCCCCTTGTCCGATCGTATAGATGTGCCGCTCGATCTGGAGGGCTTCGACGTCACCGGGTCAGAAGTCGTGAACGGCACGCTCGAGGTGAGCGTGAGCTCCACCAGACGTCCCGCGTGCCACCACTGCGGCTCTGTCTCTGTTACCGGTCACGGTCGCAACGAGCGACGTATCCGTGACCGAGCATACCCATGCGTGCTGCGGTGGTCTCAGCGGCGTTTGCGCTGCAACGACTGCCACCAGACCTTCCGGGAGCGTCATCCTGCGATCGTCGGCCGGCGTCGAGTCACCGAACGATTTCGGCGGCGGCTGTTCGAGCGCGCCTGCCACGAACCGTTCACCGACGTGGCCTCGTCCGAGAGCGTGTCCGCGTATCGAGTCTTGGAGGCCTTCGAGCACCATGCGGCCGCCGAGCTCCTCGAACGTGACATCGACCCACCCCGTGTGCTGGCGATCGACGAGAGCGCCTTCCGCAAGCGCTTTCGCTTCCACACAGTGTTCTCCGATCCCGAGCGCGGCAACGTCATCGATCTCGTAGAGGGGCGCGGGAAGGGATCCGTTTTCGGAGGTCTGGTGGCGATGTCCGACCAGGTCAGGGGCGCTATCGAGACCGTCGTCATGGACTGTCACTGGCCCTATCGAGAAGCCATCGAGGAGGCGCTGCCCCGAGTGCGCATCGTGGCCGACAAGTTCCACGTGATCCGAGCTGTGGACGCCGCCGCACACCGGGTGAGGGGCCGTCACGGTCGTCGCATCCGGGTGGTGGGCCGGGATGGTAGTCACGCCCGGCAGCACAATCCTCGCTTCATCCCCGAGGTGTGGCGCAGCCGCTGGGCGTTCATGAAGCGGGCTTCCAAGCTCAGCCACCGGGATGCCGATGCACTGCAACCGGTATTTGAGACCCTGCCTGAGGTCGGGATCGCCTGGATGCTCAAGGAGTAGTTCGCCACCATCTACGAGGCCCCCGACCGCATCGAAGCCGAGAAACGACTGGAACTGTGGCTCGATCAGATCACCTCCGCGGGCATCCCAGAGTTCCTCAACACCTGGCGGACGCTCCAGTGGTGGCGAGAAGAGATCCTCAACTACTTCGATGGCCCCGTCACCAACGCTTTCGCTGAAGGCATCACGAACAAGATCAAGGTCATGAAGCGGCGTAGTTACGGCTTCCGGGATCCGATGCGTTACCGTCACAAGGTCCTGCTCAGTTGTCGTCGCCGACCTGGCCTGGGCGGCTAACCACCGTGTTTCGCGAAGAACCCAACGATGGGCTCTAAACAGGGGTTCGAGCGAGACAGCTTGAGTTTTCTTAGAAGCCTTCACTCACAACGGCGAACTGGAAAGCTGATCTCTCGAGCCATGTCTACCAAGTGTCGCGACGAGTTCATTCCCCGTTGATCGACTCTGCCAGGTTGCCGATCAACTTTTTGATCAGTACCAGTCTCTCGGGAAGCTCGGTGGGCGGAATTCGGAACGCAACCAGCGTCCCTCTGCCGTGTGGAACAACGCCCGGTACCGTTTCGAGCGTTTCCAAGTAAGTCTGGAGAGTTGGCAGGGCGGTTGGCGTGCGCTGCGAGTTGACGGTGTTGCCGTCGTAGCCGAGTGTCAGACCGCTCAGGCCCTGCCAGTAGCTCCCCTCGGTTGGAAACAACCACCCGATCGAGATCGGCTCCGCTCGATCATTCGTCTTGATGCGGATGGAGGTGCCGGCGGATCCCCACTCGAATCTCAGACCCAGACCTCGGCAGAATTCCAAGAACTCTCGAAGAGGCTCACGGTAAACAGGGTCCGCAACGCCTGCAAGGAAGGTTTCTTGGTCGACCCGTTCCGATCCGGTCCCTGTCCCCGCCCCCGCCACAGGTTGGAACATGATGCGTGTCTCGAAAGCCGAGATGTTCTCTCCACTGAACTTGACGAGCTCGACGGCGTAGAAGCGAGCGCGGGTCATCGCCGAGTTTAGATAGGCGATCGTGTCCCCCATGCTCTCTCTGAAGTCCTGGGACACGAGGACGAAGTGGAACTCCCGCCTCTGCAACGAACTCGTCAGATCACTCAACAGCGACGACACGTCTTCCTCGGAGATCCCGGGCCACTGAGCGGAAGCTGCACCGGCGAGAGAGTCCGCGCCCTTGACGGGTGAATCAATGGGACAGTGATTTCCCCTGAAGTAGACGGTCGCAACGGCGCTCTCGAACTCCGCAAGGGTCATTTTCGCCAGTTGGGCACCGTAGTCGAGCAACTGAGCCAGCGCATGTCTGAAGTCGGGGTTCGCCCTTCCCCGTCTTGAACTCGACCACCAAGGGGCGGCCGCTGCGGGTAAGGAGCACGAGGTCTGCGGCCCCGTACTTTAGGCGCGACTCGCGGCCCACGACCATCACAGGAGGGTCGAAGCCGAACTCCTCGATGGGCAGCAGATCGGGATCGTCCTTGATCAGCTCCTGGAGCTCCAGTTCATTCTCGGCCCGAATCTCTGCTAGCTTCTCGAGCTGTCCGTCGCGCATGAAGACCAATTTGCGTCCCATCCTCAGACGTCGTAGACCTTCAGGACCTCGTCGCCGTAGTGGTTGATGACCTTGACGGCGATCTTGCCCGTGGCCGGCACGTCGAAGGGCCGGCTCCTGGTCGCGTAGAGCGACTCCCACGCGGTCTCGTCGATGTCAGACCTGAGCGCCCGCTTGAGCCTCTCGTAAGGCTTGTCCGCACCCGTAAAGTACGCGTGTCGCACGAAGAAGGATTCGTCGTTGTAATTCGTGTCGATGAACCAGCAGGCGATGTCGTCGGTCGAACTCGAGCGGATGGCTCCTGTGGTCGGATCGTAGACGTCGAGGCCGTTGATCTCGATCTCGATCTTCCCGTTCTCTCTGTGGACGTCGAGGTCGGGCTCGCCGAAGACCATGAACAAGTTGCCGGCGCCGGTTTTCTTGAGCAGCTCGTCGCCCATGGCGAGATCCGAGTTCATCCGCGCCGGCAACACGGTCAGCTTCCCGTAGCGCTTGACCTCCTCGGACACGTGAGGGTCAAACGCGAAGCCGCACACGATCAGCACGTCGAAGCCGACGCCCGTAACTGCCTCTTTTGCTGCGGCCTGAACCTGTTGAGGCGAAACCGTCCCGTGCTCGGGACCGATCGACACGGCCACCCGTCGAGTTTGGTCATGTGAGTCCGTGTACTCGCCCTCGGCGTGGATAAAGCGGCCAGCGTAGGACTCGAGCCGATCGAAGTTCAGCCGTTCGCCCGCTACCGTGTTCTGCA
>JBPCPZ010000053.1:0-15659 GCA_050998655.1 Actinomycetota bacterium | reverse complement strand
TCTTGGTGAGGAACTCCGCGGTTTAGTATTCGCAGCCTGCCCCAGTGGAGCAGCCAGGAGTGCTCATCTCCCTGTCAAGGAGAAGGTCGCCAGTTCAAGTCTGGTCTGGGGCGCAAGACTCAACCAGCCAATGCGGGGGGCGGCTCCAAGAAGGGACCGCCCCCCGCAGTGACCCGGCGAATCAGCGGCGTGTCCGGTGACTGCCCTTCCCAACGCGGTCCACGAAGCTGTATTGGTTACGACCCGATGGGCTCGGGGGAGTCATGTCCACGGTTGTCCCCGCGTGGGTTTCCTTGATCTCGACATCGGCGTCGTCCGCCGCTTCCAACGTCGAGTCGTAGGCGTTCTTGGCCGCTTCGATCGCGTCCTCGTAGTCGTGATCGGAGAATTCTGAGACGGCTTCGCCGATGAACTTGTCCGCTCGTGCCAAGTCCTCGGCGGCCTCGTTGGCGTCATCGGAGCGCAGCACACGGGCCGCGACCTTGTTTGCGTTGGTGATGTAGGTGGCGGTCATGAAGCGGTTCATGTTGTCCTGATCGAACTGGCTGAAGTCCCAGTTCACGTCGATATAGCTCATGATCGAGTTGGTCTGGTCCCCGGACCATGCGAAGTAGAACGCGTCGCCGGGGCCGTAGTCCCGCCCGGTCTCGTAGTCGAAGCCGTCGTGCGGGTGGCTCATCCCTACGTGGTGGCCGACCTCATGGATCATCGTGGTCGTGAGCCCGTACCCGAGGACGTCTGCTATCAGGGGAGAAACAAAGCTGAAGACGTAGCTCTGTGTGCCGTCCCTGTAGTTGTCGTCGGCGAATCCCAGGAAGGGTGCGCTCAGCTTGTCGGTAGTGGCGTAGTTGAACAGACCCGCCTCATAGTAGGCCGATTTCGGCCCATCCATCCATTGCTGCTTCTTGAGTGCGTTGTTCAAGAAGAGGTTGGCGAAGGCAGGGTAGTCGAGATTCGGGTAGCAGGCTACGTCTTGAAGCCACGTGACGTAGCAGGACTTGGCCTTGCCGGTGAACGCAAGCTCCTGCTCGTCATAGGAGTAATCCACGGTGGTTTGCAGCTCGGACAGCTCGCTGAGGAGCAGGTCCTCGGTGATGTAGGCCTCAGAGGCGTCAACTCCCGGCAGACCTTCGTAGGTGTTGCTGTCGAGGTTGAAGTCCTCCGGCAGTGCCGGGGGGGTGATGTCCGGAGGATAGAGGGGGGAGGAAGTGAAGAGAAGGTTTACGCCGACGTAGCGGGCGACCAGACCTAGGTCTGAGCCGATCGCCGCGGGGCTGCGGTATCCGCCGCCCGTGTACTCCCAGATGGGAGGCATGCGGTAATCCACTCGTCCGTTGCCGTCGAGGTCTGGGTCATCAACGTTCCAGTTGTCGGTCCACGACTCGGGTCCGGCAGAGAGGTCGTAGAACCAGATTCGCCGCGCCGGTCCCGAATAGCCGTTCTCCTCGTCGTCCGGAGCGGTGCCGCCCCACGAGATGATCTTGCGAGTCTCGCGCAGCTCGCCGAAGTTGTAGCCGGTGTCGGGATCGGGCTCGTTGGTCTTGGTGTAGACGTGGAACTTGAAGTCGTCCCGGTTGTACCAATTGACGAAGAAGATCGTGTCCTTGGTCGTGTCCACACCGCTGGGAGGATGGTCGGCCAGCCACCGCTCGACCGAGGGTGCGTCGATGTGGTGGTTCTGGGTGACTTTCAGAACATTGCTCTTCTGAGCGTTGTAGGCGTTCTGGTATTCCGTGCGGGGAGCGGGCGTAGCAAGCCCGGACAGAGTCTTGAAGAAGGAGTCTTCGTAACCGCTGTTCGCCCAGTGGGTGTCGTAATTGTAGTCGTAGGTGATGCCGAGATACTCGGTGATTCCGTAGAACAACCGCGAGCGGACGACGGGCTTGTACGTCCGAGGGAGGTCGGCCATGAAGTCGGACTCGTCGACCTGGTCCTCCTCGTAACCCACGAAGACCAGATTCACGTCCACGCGCTCGTGCAGGCGCGCCTTTGCTCCCGGCGTCAGATCGCCGTACTTGCCGGCGGACGCCGTTCCCGCGACGAGACTCGACCCCACCAGTACACAGAGTGCACTAATAACCCCAAGGCGCTTCACGACCACTCCCTCTCGCAGTCAAGGGGTGGACTACCCCCATCCGAACTGGCGTTCGGCGCCCCCACGGCGCCCTCCTCAGGATACAGGTAAATTTCACCTGTTGATTCGGTTGGCTTAAGAGGCCGGTGAGGCCGGGCATTATCCTGGTGCCTGTGGCGCTCTATCAATTCACAAGACCCGTCGATTTCGTGGCGCCTGTGGTGGTTGCCGCGCTCGAAGGCTGGGTCGACGCCGCCGGATCGGCGACCTCTGCGCTCGATCACCTCGGTGACGGTAGCGAGATAGTGGTCCGATTCGACGGGGATGCGCTGTTCGACTACCGTTCCCGCAGGCCGGTGCTAGACGTGCTCGACGGCAAACTGTCCGAGCTGTCGTGGCCCGAGATCACTCTGAGGCACAAGAAACTCGAGGATCGCGACGTCCTCATCCTCTCGGGGCCGGAGCCCGACCTCTCGTGGCAGAAACTGGCATCTGAGGTAGCAGAGCTTTCCGTGCGGCTGCGCGTCGAGCGCTGGATCAGCCTCGGCGCCATTCCCGCGGCCGTCGCCCACACCCGGCCGGTTCCCTCGCTGGCGACGGCGTCTGAGTCGGGTTTGCTCGGACAGGACGAGCAGCCGGGCCCGGAGGGCTTCTTGCGGGTGCCATCGGCGGCGCTCAGCGTCATCGAGCTGGCGGTCAGCCGGGCGGGCATCCCGGCGGTCGGATTCTTCGCCCAGGTCCCCCACTACGTCGCGGGCCCCTATCCAGCCGCCGCCGCGGCGCTCGTCGAGCGAGTCGGCCGCTATCTCGGATTGAGCTTTCCCCTCGGCGACCTTGCCGAGGAGGCGGAGGCTCATCGGGCCCGGCTCGACGAGCTCGTCGCCCAGCAGCCCGAGGCCCGTGAGTACCTGGAGCGGCTCGAGTCGCTGTCCGGAGAAGAGCGGCTTCCCTCGGGGGACGAGATTGCGACGGAGCTCGAGCGGTTCCTGCGCGGCGAGTCGAGCGGTGGCGAGGGGCCGCCGTTGGACGGTCGCTGAACGGAAGCTGGTCGCCAGGGCTGGCCTGTGATTTGTTCATTCCCAGCCCCGCTGAGCGGGGCTAACTCTGCACTGAGCGTCCAAGCCCGGGCCGCGGGTTGATGTAGCGGTTAACGAGGAAGGCGCTACTTGGCTTTTTTCTGCTTCTTCGCGGCTCGTTTTTCCTTGAGATTCTTTGCGGGGGGCTTCTTCTCCGACTTGCCGCCCTTGTCCTTGCTCGCCACCGGCTCCTCCAGATGTAGTCGCGGACTGCTTGCGATTATCCGCCTTCTCAACCCACTTGCCAACTCCCGGCGCGTTCGCCGGCCTCCACGGGGAACTCGAGGCGGTTGGCCGGCGGGGCCAGAGGGCAGACCCAGCGGGGGTCGTAGGAGCATGACGGGTTGTAGGCGAAGTTGAAGTCGAGTACCAGATGGTCGCCCTCCATGCCGAGGTCGGCGCCCTTCACCGTATCGAGCAGGTAACGGCCTGCTCCGTAGGTGGTTTCGCCACAGGTTGCGTCCCGGAAGGGGACGAAGAGGCCGCCGCCGTATGCGTCGAGCCAATAGAGCTCAAGGCTAAGAGCTTCTCCCGCAAGCTCGAACGTCGTCACACCGCAGCGGGTGAAGCGCATCGAGTGTCCCCCGCTGGTGGGGATGTCATAGCTCTGTGGCTCGGTGCTGGAACATTCGGCAGACACCCGGCAGCCTGGATCGTATTCGTAGTAGGAAATCCCTATGAAATCGTGTCGCGCGGCCTCTGGGATGGGACTCTGCGGATGGGTGGCGAAGAGCCCGTCGCGCGCCTTCCGCCAATGGTGCCACGCCGGTTCGGGCTCGGCACCGGCCCTGACCTCGCGATAGAGCTCGGCCACATGCCGCCGATAGTCGAGCAGGGCGAGTGCGTCTTGGATAGTGGTCTCGTCGGCTCCGCTCATGGCCAGGATCTTGTCACGTCCGGCGTGGCTTTTCGGTGAGTTCACCGACACGAGGAAACGGAACCGGTGGCTCGAGCCCGGAACGCTGCGAACGCGAACTTCCCAGCCGGGCAAGTCGGCTCGGTTCGATTTTAGAGATGGGGAGAGTCGTGTCCACGTCTACTTCGTGTCCAAGGGCAGATCGAAGGCGACCGTCAGCGTGCAGCACGAGCGCCTGTCCGATGAGGGGACGTGGAGGAGATGCGAGAGTTCTGGAAAGAGCGCCTCGGCGAGCTCGCCCACAGGGTTGCCCGATAGAACCTCCGCCGGAAGGCGACAGTCAGCCGAGCAGGGTCTGGACGACGTGCAGGTGGAACTTCGTGGCGAGCACGAGGTCGTCGACGTGGATTCGCTCATCGACGTTGTGGAAGCCGGAGTTGTAGACGTCGAGAGGTGTCGCGCGGACCGGCCAGATGCCGTAGGCGATGGTGCCGAAGCGCTCGCGCATGAAGTGTGAGTCGGTAAAGCCGGTGGAGATCACGGGCAGCAGGGTGACTTCGGGCTCGTGCTCGGCGAACCACGACGAGCATGCTGTGAACAGCGCAGTGTTGATCGGTGCGGCGGTGCCGCCGGTTGGTTCCTCGAGAACCTCGAGCTCGTAGGCAACATCGTCGCCGAGTGCCTCGCGCAGCTCGGCTAAGAGATCGTCGGGGGTGGTGCCGGGCAGGACGCGGCAATCAAGCTCGGCCGAGGCCCGGCCGGGGATTACATTGCGCGCGCTCGATCCGCGCAGGCGCGTAGGAGCGATTGTCGTCGCGAACAGCGCCAGAAGATCGTGGCGTGAGCCGGGCTCGAGCGCTACGGCGCGATCGAGGTCGCGATCGAGGTCGTCGCCAAGTGGCCCGATCAGGGTCTCGAGGAGTCGGCGGGTCTCGGGCAGCAGACTCCGCCGGGGACGGTATCTGCCGATCCGATCGAGCAGTGCAGCCAGACGCAGGACCGCGTTGTCGGAGGCACCCGGAATCGAGGCGTGGCCCGCTGCACCGACGGCGGTGAGAAGCACCGGGAGCGTCGCCTTCTCCCCGACATTTATCGGGACCATCACGCGTCCGTCGGTTAGTTCCTGGCGAATTCCCCCACCCTCGTCGATCGAGAAGTCGGAGCCGATTTCCGGGCGCGCGTCGCGCAGCCATTTGAGGCCGAACTCATCGCAGCCGTCCTCCTCGTCTGCCTGCGCAACGAACCAGAGGTCTCCGCGCGGCCTGAAACCCCCGCGTGCGAGCAGGGCCATCGTGACCGCGCGCGTGGCGGTCTCGTTCTTCATGTCGGTCGCTCCGCGCCCCCACATGTAGCCGGCTTCGTCCAGATGGCCGTCGAATGGGGGATGGGTCCAGTTGGGCTCATCGGCGGGCACCACATCGGTGTGCCCGAGGAGCGTCAGTGTCGGTCCGTCACCGGTCCCCGGAATGCGCGCGACGAGGTTTGCGCGCAGAGGATCGCGCGCTACCAGCTCACAGGCGATTCCAGCGCCCTCTAGGTACCGTTGCAGAAGCTCGGCGGCGGGAGTCTCGTTGCCCGGAGGGTTCGAGGTGTCCACCCGCAGTAGGTCGCGCAGGAGAGGGACCGCTTCGGACCGGATGACGTCGTCGTCGTAGCTGATCACCACCTAACCCTCTCACGGGCAACCGGTGGCCGCCGGTGGGCGTTGGGATCTACGTTCGATCTGAACCGAATCGGCGTCACAGCCGGCAGGGATTTGCTCGGCCATGTGGCGCACTGTGGTCAGGTCGCGCCGGATCAGGTCATGTACCCATCTGAGCTCGCGGACCAGCGCATCTCCTCTGGTGGTAGGAGCACCCTCACTCACCGTTTCACCCGTCCATTTCGGCGAGGAGTCGCTTGGGCGCCACTTCTCGGTATGCGTTGACGACAATCTCGGCGACCTCGTCCCAATCGGGGCTGCGGTCGAGATACACACCGAGCCACCCGCGCCCACCGACGTAGGGTGGGCGGAAGAACTGGTCGGAGTCGGCGGCCACCATCTCTTCCTGCACGCCTTCGGGGGCCGCGCACCAGAGCGCAACGCGATCATCGTGGTGGTGGTTTGCGTAGGTCACGAACAGCTTCTTGTCGCGCACGAACCACGCCGGTTCCCCGTGACTGACGCGCTCGGTCGTTTCCGGCAGCCTCAGACACAAGGGGCGCAAGCGCTCTAAAGGATCGTCCATCCGCGCCATGTTACGGCCGCTGCGTCCGATGCCCAGACCGGCGGGAGGGATCGGCGAGGTAGAGCAAGGTGGCGGCCAGTGCGCAGCCGAGAGTGTTGAAGAGCAGGTCGAAGCCAGTATTCACGAAGCCCCCGACGTTCGAGCTGGGATCTATTCGGGTGACGAGGAACTCGATCGCCTCGTTTATCGCACCGAAACCGAGTCCGCCGAGTAGAGCGAGAACGGAGTGCGCAACGGCTCGACCGTGCATGATCACTTCGCCGAGCACGTCCCAACATGCGGCCGTGGCGAACCCGAACCCGAACGCGTGCACGACCTGATCGAAGCGCAGAACTCCGGGAACGAGGTCGAAGCGGTAGAGCACATCTCCACCGATGCTCAGCAGCCCGCCCGCCATGTGTGCAAACCCCCATATCGTGAGCCCCCAGAGCGTGATCGGTCGCAGCCGAAAATGCGAGTAGGTCATCACAACGAGGGCAAATGCGACCACCATGAAGACGGCATAGAAGCTGATCTGGCTCCGGTCCGAAGAGAGCCCGAAGGCGACGAACGCGAGGAGATATCCGGCGGAAGCGATGCATAAGATCGGCTGCTCTGTAAGAATCCGTTTCAACGGTCTCCCTTCCCGTGTGCTAAATAGGATCAGACCACGCTTATGCGGCAGGAGTGGGGGTTGGCTGGTCTTGAGCAGGAGGCACGTAGCGGGCTGGGGACGGGCTCAGCTCGGGGTCCGGTTACCTTGTGTGACCGGGGACAGTTTCAGACCTCCTCAGGAGAGGAGCAACGTGAGCAAGCCAGTTGTCGAGAAGCCCGACATCCCGCCTGAGTACGGGAATCCGCAGCGACGCCTGGAGTGGGTGGAAGTCGAACAGAGGCTACAGAGCGCGACTGTGTACTGGATCGCAAGCACCAGGCCCGATGGCCGGCCTCATGTCATTCCGCGCGACGGCATGTGGCTCGACGGCGGACTCTATTACGGGGGCAGCCCGAAGACAGTTCACTACCGCAACATCTCTCAAAACCCTCATGTCGTCGTTCACATCGGTGACGGTCAGGAGGCGATCATCGTTGAGGGCGCCGTCGAGATCGAGATACCTACGGAGGAGATGGTGGCTCGCCTCTCCGCCGAATCATTCACCAAGTATCCGCAGTATGGGCGACCTGATCCCAGCCTGTACATGGGAGGGGTGTCGATTCTGCGACCGCGCCTCGTCCTCGCGTGGACGAGCTTCACCGAGAATGCCACGCGCTTCAAGTTCAGGTAGCGAGGGCGCGTCAGGAGGAGCGATGCCTTTCAGCGCAAGTACTCTCCCTAACAGGCTGACGACCTCCGCATGATGGACAAGGCGGTCGATCATCGCTGTGGCCGCGGTGGCGTCTCACGTTGCCGTGGCTTCGACGACGTCGAGGGTGCCAGCTGAGCGACGATCCGGTGCTTGTCCGAATCCCCGGACTCGCCCTTGATGGACCACCGCTAGGAGTGGCCATTCCCCGTGATGGTGTCGTCACTCAATCGGAGATCCACCAAGGGTAGGGGGTTCGGCGCCGGCGAGGAGCCAACCCGCGAGTGCCGCGGTGATCGGTAGTCCGATAAGGACCACACTTAGGTGCACCAGCGGCACCCGCTCAAGAGCCTGGAGGTCGTCCGCGTAGCCAGCGGAGAGGCCAGCGTACGCGCCGAACGCTCCCAACATCCCACCCGCTGCAGCCATGACACCTGCAGTTGTCGCGCCGATCTTGCGCCTGATTCCGCTCGTTGCTCCAGCGGCCGTCAGGATGGGGAGCTCCGCCCTGGCTTCGCTACGGATTAGTCCAATGGTCAGTGCGAGGATGCCAAGGGCGACCAGAAAACCGGTCGCGGTCGCTGCGGAACTGAGGGCTGACAGCCCAGTCTGCTCGTCCCTGATCTCCAGAGTCATGCCCGCAGCGGCGGCTGTCGCGCGTGCCGAGGCGTGTTGCTCGCTGGTGATGAGATCGGTGGATTCGATGAGCCATCCGGCCGCGGCGCTGACCCAACCGTGTCGGGTGACACTCGCGCGCGTGATGAGCGATGCCGGTGCCGACGTGTACGCAGGCACATCGATGCTTGCGATGACTGGGTTCGCGTCGCGGTTAGAAACGTTGGCGAAGGTCAGGTCGCCCGTTGTATGCGAGGTGAGCGCGTCGGCGTTAGACCTGATGGCGTCCGGAGGAAGGTCCATCAGTTCCGCTATCGCCGGTGTAGCGACGTAGAGCACTCCGAGGTCGCGGATTGTGTTGTCGCTGTCGCCCAACTCCCGGCCTAGTACGACCGCCGGCCGCAGGACCTCGCCTCCGCGACCCTCGCGATCGGCAGGGTTGATCGCTACGTCCAGCTGAACCACATTGGCGCCGGGGAGGGTCGCGGCTAACCCACGAACGGCGTTGTGGAGCCGATGAAGCTCTTGCGGGGTGCGATCGGGCACGAGTGGTTCCCCATCGCCCAAGCGAAACAAAAGCTGGTGCGGCGATAGGTTCCCTTCATCCGCGGCATGCTTCGCGGCAGAAGCGGTGACCACGACAGCGATCGGGATGGCGAGCGCCAAGGTAATCGCGGCAAGGGCCGCCCCCGAGCGTGCTCGATAGCGAGCCAGATCACGCAGCGCGATTCGCGCCCCTACTGGAAGATGGCCACCTATCGCCCCCAGCTTGCCGACCACGACCGGCGCGAGAACGATCAAACCGACGACGAGCGCAACCACTCCACCAATGAGAAGGAACGGGTTGACTCGGTCGGACACAGAATCGATGCCCGTTGCAAGCGCTAAGACACCGCCCACCACAAGTCCGGCTGCTGTCGCCAAAGAGCGCCGGGCTGGCTTCGGTCTCGGCGGCCGGGAGGACAAGGCGGCCATGACCGAGACCCGGGCTATGAGGCGGGCCGGCCACCAGGCCGCGGCGGTCGCGGTCAGCGTCGCAAGAATCATCCCCCCAACAATCAGCCCAACGGGCAGATGAAACCGGTCGATCCGCCGTCCGGCAGCCTCCTCCAGCAGAGGAGCCAGGCCGAGCCATGCGGACAGCGCAAGAACGGTGCCTGCGACGGCGGCGATGGCGCCAGCTAGGACGCCGTTGATGACCACCACCAGGCGCAGATGGCGCTCGGTAGCCCCGTTGGCGGCGAGCATGCCGAGCTGCCGCAGGCGACGTTGCGCCAGGACCACGAAGCTGGCCGCGGCCACAAGCGCCACGAGAAGGAACAGGATGGTGGTGAATCCGAGGGCGCCAGCGGCTGCGGTCGCCTGTTCGCTCTGCCCTGATGACAGACATAGCAAAGCTGCGTGGCAGGCAGGGCGGGGCTCCACTGGCCCCACATCGACCGACGCAGGAAGCTTCAGGGCGCGCTCTGGGGTGCTGTCGACCAATACGGTTACTACGTCTGCCGTCTCCATCATCGAATTCGGGACAAGCGCGAACTCATCATCAAGATCGCCGGGGTTCTCGACGATTCCGACGACGGTTCGCTCCTGCGTTCCGAGAGCGGTTGTGGAACCGACCTCAAACTGGAGAAGGTCACCAATGCCATCGGTAACCGCCACTTCCTGTGGGCCGATGGGATAGCGCCCCTCGCGTAGTTGAAGCATGGGCTGGCTGTAGGGGCCATCAGTCGCCTGGGCTCGAAGTTCGATCTCATCAACGGAGCCAGGTACGCGCACCTGTTGGTGGCCGATCAACTCGACCGATCCGAACCACGCCTCGAGTGAGGCTAGCTGCTCCGACCTTGATGACGGGTCTTCGGTTGCGATGCGAAAGCGATGGTTGGCTGTACCGAACTCGGCATCTCTTGTCGGTACGACATTGTAAGTCGCCGTGATTCCGACGACCGCAACCGCCATAGTGAACGTCAGTAGGATCACCACCAAGAGCTGCTGTCGCCACTCACGGCGGAACAGCCGCCACGCCCAACGGATTACAGCTCGGCGCGCCGCGGCGCCACCTGTAGCCGGCCGATTGGCGTGCCGACGGAGAACAGTGGTCATCGGCGGGGGGTGGGAGCCAGGAGCGATTCGGGTCCCGACGACGGCGTGGTCTGGTCGACTACCCGTCCGTCCCGCAGGAACACCACCCGGTCCGCCCATGCGGCCAGTTGTGCGTCATGGGTGACGACAACACCGGCTACCCCTCGCTGACACGCGGCCCGTACGAGACGCATCACGGCCTCGCCGTTGACGGAATCGAGTGCCCCGGTGGGCTCATCCGCCAGCAGCAGATGGCGATCGCCGACCACTGCTCGAGCGATAGCCACTCGTTGGCGCTCACCGCCAGATAGCTCATCAGGAAAGTGACCGGCCCGATCGGCGACTCCGAGTTGTTCCAGCGCTTCCATGCCCGCGACACGGGCAACCTTTGCAGAAACACCATCGAGCTCCAACGGGAGAGACGCGTTTTCGGCTGCAGTTAACCCGGCGAGCAGATTGAAGTCCTGAAACACGTAGCCGATCGAGCGGCGCCGCAGTCGCGCCCGGTCGTTACGCGACATCGTTGACAGCTCTCTCCCACCGATGAACGCTTCGCCGCTCGTCGGCTCCTCGAGGCTTCCGGCGATCGTCAATAGCGTGCTCTTGCCCGAGCCGCTCGGCCCCATCACCGCAACCAACGAGCCCGTCTCCACCGAAAGGTCAACGTTAGACAACGCGCGGACCTCGGTCGTCCCGTTGCCGTAGATTCTCGACACTCCGCGCAGCTCGAGTGCAATCATCGCCTCGCCCCGGCGCGCCGCCGCAGCCTCGGGACCGCAATCGGATCGGGCAGGGGATCGCCCACGGCTTGCCGCTTCAGGCGACCGTCGACCGAATCTAGCCAGCGAATCAATGCATCGAGGCGGAAAAGTTCGGCGTCGACGACCAGGGCCAGGCCGAGGTCGAATTCGGCTTCGTCGTCCTTGAGCCTGCTGTACTGCTGCATCAGCTCGACGAGGTGACGGCGATGAACCTGCACGACGTCGCGCACGTCGACGGCGGGGACCCGCAGCGCGACGAGCACCTTTATCACCAGCTCGTCTCGCGGTGGCGAAGACAGGTCAGGAGGCGTGCGCAACCAGTGGGCGAGCTCTCCGGTGCCGGCGGCAGTGATCCGGAACCCCTTCTGGGGTCCCTCGTCGGCGCCCCCGCCTTCGGCATCGACGAGCCCGTCGCGCTCGAGCCGCTGGAGCGTTGTGTATACCTGCCCGACGTTCAGCGGCCACACCTCGCCGGTGCGGGCCTCGAACTCCTGGCGCAGCTGGAGCCCGTACTTCGGCCCCTCGCTGAGCAGCGCCAGGAGGGCATGGCGGACACTCATCGCTGGTCACTTACGGATAGCATACTCAGTAGACTACTCGATAGATAGCAAACTCGCAACGAGGCAGTTCTCGGAGCAAATCCCACGCGTGAGAATCCGGATGTGGGAATCCCGACTAGGATTTCACTGTCGCCGAGAGTCTCTGGAAACCGGCCCCGTGACTCCGAAAGTCCAAGTCGTGGCGGCACGGCCGAGGCGTGCTCGAGGGCTCGGACTCAGGCTCGATAGCAAGGCCATCCTTGTCCGACGACGTCTTCATCGACGGGCTCACTCTGCGAATGACCGCCGAGGCGTGGGCCGCACTACGGGCTGAGCCAAGGCTGCTAGGGCGACGTCTAGCTCACTCCACCTGGGCAGAACCTCTTCCTGTTCGCTGCGGCGCGCCGAGATCAGTTCGTTCCCTCTGACGCAACCTTAGTCCGCTAACTCCTCCGCGCAACCGCACGCTGCGCGTGACACGACTCTTGGTTGTGTTTTCGCTTCGATCGGACACGCCACTTTTCGGTGCGCGCCCCGTTTTGATTATCGGAGGGTGTGTACACAAAGTTTGCATCCCAATGGATCACCGACCCCCACACGTTAGGGGGCCTCGTCGGGGTTGCCCCCGTCGTAGGGATGGCCGGGGAGCTGGAGGAACCAGTTCGGAGTGACGAGACAGAAGCTGTCCCAGCGCCCGCGCCAGCTCTGCCCAACCGGCCCCTCTCGAGCATGACGTGGGCGACACTCGCCTGCGCGAGCCCGGCCTGACCGGCGCCGACAACGACAACCTCGATCCGATCGGTCATCCAGGGACGATTCTACGCAGGGTGAGCGGGGCCGAGTGAACCGCTAACCAATGTTCCCGCGGAGTCAGACAACAGCCTTGACAGTCCACCGTTCACCAACGAAGCTCTAGTCATATGGGCGGGCATGGCGACAGCATCGATCGGGGCCCCCGCCGGGGCCGTCGCGGCGAGCGTCGATGAACGCGATCGGTGCCGAGATCGAACTCGATCGGGACGCGCTCAACGAGCTCGGGGCGTCGTTCAGGGGGGAGCTGGTCCGACCAGCGGACCCGACCTACGATGTACACCGCAGGGTCTGGAACGGCTCGATCGATAGGCACCCGGCGTTGATCGCCCGTTGTACCGGAGTGGCGGACGTCATCGCGGCCGTACGATTCGCGAGGGAGACGGGCCTCGTGGTCGCCGTCCGCGGCGGGGGGCACAGCTTCCCCGGTCACTCCGTCTGCGACGGCGGGATCCTTATCGACCTGGGACCGATGAGGGGAATCCGCGTCGATCCAGAGGCGCGCACGGCGAGGGCTCAAGCTGGTGTGCTTTGGGGTGAACTCGACCGCGAGACTCAGCAGTTCGGCCTCGCGACGACGGGCGGGATCGTCACGCACACCGGGGTCGCGGGCCTCACGCTCGGCGGCGGAATCGGCTGGCTCCATCGAAAGCACGGGCTGACGATAGACCGGCTTCTCTCGGTGGACCTGATCACCGCCGACGGTCAGTTCGTGAGGGCGAGCGCGACGGAGAACCCCGATCTGTTCTGGGGGGTGCGCGGTGGGGGTGGCAACTTCGGGATCGTCACCGAGTTCGAGTTCCGCCTCGATCCGGTGGGGCCGATCGTGCTCGCCGGACCGATCCTCTGGCGGATGGAGGAGTCGCCGAAGGTCCTGCGCTTCTATCGGGATTGGATCGCCGACGCGCCGGACGAGCTGATGACGATCGTGGTGCAGCGGAGGATGCTGCCGCTTCCGTTCGTCCCGCCCGAGCTTCACGGGGAGCTGGTGCTGAGCGTCGGGTGCTGCTACTCGGGACCGGTCGAGAAGGGCGAGCAGGTCGTGCGGCCGCTCAGGGAGTTCGGCAACCCGGTGCTCGACCTGTGCAAGCCCAAGCCCTACCTCGCTCATCAGGCGATGTTCGACGCCTCCTTCCGACATGGCTGGTGGTACTACTTCCGCGCCTGCGACGTCGCCGAGCTCAGCGACGACGTGATCGACGTCATGGTCGAGCACGGAAGCCGGATGGTCTCCCCGATCACGAGCGTCGCCCTGTGGCAACTGGGAGGGGCGGTCCCCCGGGTGGGCGAGTCCGAGACCGCCTTCAACGGCCGCGATGCCGCGTTCACCTTCAACATCAACGGCAACAGCGAA
Source organism: Actinomycetota bacterium (assembly GCA_050998655.1). Taxonomy (GTDB): domain Bacteria; phylum Actinomycetota; class CADDZG01; order CADDZG01; family WHSQ01; genus JACDAL01. The sequence continues at coordinate 1,984 of JBPCPZ010000053.1, read as the reverse complement.
ACCGCGGAGGGTTTCGAGGCCGAGCGTGGGTGGGCGCGCACCTACTGGTCCGCCCTCGAGCCCCACCACACAAGCGTTTACGTAAACTTCCTCATGGACCAAGGCGAAGAGGCGATCCGGCAGGCCTACGGGCGGGACAAGTACGATCGCCTGAAAGCGTTGAAACGCCGCTACGACCCCGGCAACTTCTTCCGGCTCAACCAGAACATCTCGCCCGATTAGCTCCGTTATCGCCTCCGGTGCCGTTGCTAATGGCGATCTGAGTCAGGCACGATGAGGCCTTTCTCCCTTACCTTAGCGTGATCGGTTACGGGGGAGAGATGGCGGCTGTCTATTGAAGGCTGCCAAATCAGGGTAACTGCAGTTCTGGGGGAGACTGGGGTCGTGACGGATCGATCTCTTTCTCCAGCCGAACGAGCCGAGGCCAATCAGCTCCGACGGCGTGCCTACGCCAAAGACGCTCCGAGGTTTGACAAGCAGATGGGATTCTGCGAGAGACGGGTATTTGGGTCGGAACACAGAGCCTGGGCGTGCTCTCGTGCCACCGGAGACACCCTCGAGGTTGCCATCGGCACGGGTCTGAATCTTCCCCACTACCCATCCGACGTCCGCTTGACGGGACTCGACCTCAGTCCCGAAATGCTGGAGCTTGCACGGAGCCGGGCCGCGAAGCTTGGACGGCTGGTCGAACTCAAGGAGGGCGATGCACAGGCACTTCCTTTCCCCGACACGAGCTTTGACACGGTCGTCTGCACGTACTCGCTGTGCAGCGTTCCCGATGAGATTCGAGCCATCTCTGAAATGAAGCGCGTTGCTAAGCCGGCAGGACGCCTCATATTTGTCGACCACATCCGGAGCTCCGTGAAACCTATTTTATGGTTCCAGCGCCTGCTCGAGGCCGTGACGTCGCGGACCGAAGGTGAGTACATGACACGTCGACCTGCGGAACACGTGAGAGATGAAGGCCTCGACATCCAGGAGCAGGAGAGGATGCGAGCAGGGGTTGTCGAGCGTCTCGTCGCCGTCAAGCCGAATGAGTAGCGGGCTCAGGTTCGCGCTAAGCGGCTCAGGGGCGACGAATGTTTAGAAGCTCTTGCGCGGCGCCTTTGACTTATCGGAAGCGGCCACATAGCCAACCTGGAGAAAGCCCTCCATGTCCTCATCCTTGGCCTCAAGTGTCTCCCCCCCCTGATAGGTCCGGTGGTTGTAGGAGACGGGCTCTTTGAGCACACGCTGAACTCGCCCGCCTAGCCAAGATTATCGACTTTGGCTTCGCGCAGCACCGTAGGGACGTCTTGACGCTCAGAACGATGGCATCAGGTGAAGCGTGAAAGTGGGCGCCGATCATGTGGTGCTTCGGTGACGTTCCCGCCGGACCGCAGCATCGGCTGACACACTCATCCTGGCGTCGCCATGGTCACAATCGGCTTCGGAAAGCTCCAGATTGGTCACGATGACTCTTAGTTCGCACAGACCACCACCCTCCTCAGGTAAGTGCCAACGACGATCGACTGAGAGTCGCGACCTTCAGCTAACCTGGCAGCTGCCCGACGCTGCATTCAGCCTGCTGTCGACCTGCCCCCGAAGGACGAACGTGCCCATGCCATCCGCAATCTCGACCCATCAGGAGCGCCGCACTCACGGAGACTCGGGCGGCGCTTACGCCCAGGAATCTTAGATTGTCGGCCGCTGTTTGTGGATCGTGACCTCATGGCGCCTACTACGTGGCGTCGATTTCAGGCAACCACCGGTAGCCGAGACCCGGTTCAGTAGTGATCCAACGAGGGTTGGAGGGAGTATCTCCGAGCTTCTGACGAAGCTGCCTTACATACAGGCGAAGGTAGTTTGACTCGGTGCTGTCGGCGGCCATCAGTTTCTCCGGTCTGACGGCCACGAGAATCCTGGCTCATGGCCATCAGAAATCCGGGCTCGTGGCCACGAGAATTCCGGTCTGACGGCCATCAGATCTCCCGAATGACCCCGT